>CBFCWZ010000176.1:0-7952 GCA_965601935.1 uncultured Ilumatobacteraceae bacterium | reverse complement strand
CACCCACAACGGCATCTCCCACCACGTGCGCATCGGTGACGCAGTGAACTACACGACCACGAAGGTGATGGTCGAGGACGAGCCGGTCCAACTGACGAACATCGTCGTCCACCCTGCAGGGCCGACGCTCGATGTGGCCCAGGCCGACGGTGTCACCGTCGACGTCCATGGGATCACCTGGTCAGGCGATTCGCTCTCCTCGTTCACCAACCGGTTCGCCTGGGCCGGCTGAGCGGTTTGCAGCCGTGACGACGGCGACGCTCGCTCCGAGACGTCTGCCGACCACGTCGTTGGTGTTGGCGGGCGCAGCCGTCCTCGCATGGGTCCTCACCATCGGCTGGATCCGCGTCGAGGACATGGGAGCCATGCCGGGGACGATGGGCATGGGCCTGCTGTCGTTCACGGTGATGTGGGGGCTGATGATGGCGGCGATGATGCTGCCGTCGGTGGCGCCTTTCCTCCAGACGTACCAGGCGACGATCGTGGAACACCGCGTGATTCGCCTGCCGGCACTCGCGGTGGGGTATCTCGCAGCCTGGACTGCCGTCGGTGTGGTGGCCTACTTCATCGCCGACTGGTTCGGCACCCTGGCTGCCGAGGAACCCGACATCGCCCAGGGCGTCGCCGTGGGCACCTTCGCCGTGGTGGGCGTCTACCAGCTCACGCCACTCAAGTTCCGGTGCCTCAGTCACTGTCGCAGCCCGCTCGGCCATCTGATGCACTACCTCGGGTTCAGGGGTCGCCTCCGCGACTTCAAGGCGGGCGTCCACCACGGTTGGTACTGCCTGGGCTGCTGCTGGGCCCTGATGCTGTTGATGATCGCCTTCGGCGTGATGAACGTGGGGGCGATGCTCTTCCTCGCCGTCGTCATCGCCGTCGAGAAGGTGTGGCGTCACGGTGAGCGCTTCGCCCGGGCGATCGGGGTGGGCTGTCTCGTCTACTCCGTCGCGATCCTCTTCGAGCCAGGGCTGGCTCCTGGGCTCGACCCCGGCTCCGTCATGTCGATGACCGACATGCAGATGGAGATGTGACGGCCTGCAACGGCGCGGCGCAATCCCCGCCGGTCCCGTTATCCTCTGTGGTCCTTGCGTCGTGGGCGGCGCATCCGATCAGGCGAGGTTCTGCGTGAAGTTCAAGAAGGGCGAAACCGTCATCTACCCCCAGCACGGCGCATGTGTCGTCCAGGGGACCAAGAGGATGGAGTTCTTCGGCGAGAAGCAGGACTATCTGATCCTGAAGACCGTCATCAACGAGATGACCCTCAAGGTTCCGGTCGAGAAGACCGAAGAGGTCGGGGTCCGCCCGCCGGTGAGTGCCGACGAACTCGAGGATCTCGTGGCGGTGTTGGCCAAGCCCGACCCGCGCGTCCCCTCCAACTGGAGCCGTCGCTTCAAGAACCACCAGGAAAAGCTCAAGAGCGGCGACGTCTACCAGGTCGCCGAGGTGGTCCGGAACCTGGCCGCCCGCAACCGGGACGCCTCCCTCTCGGCCGCCGAGCGCACGATGTACGAGCGGGCCCGGGTGAATCTCATCTCCGAGATCTCGCCGGCCCTCAAGGTGTCGGCCGAGGACGCCGAGCTCTACCTCGACGACGCACTCGCCAAGGGTGTCCTGAAGGCCGAGCAGGAGCCGGCCAAGAAGTCGAAGACGAAGTGATGTGCAGCGGCTCTGCCCGCTGAACCCCACATCATTCCGGCAGGCGGAAGGTCACGATCACCGGCAGGTGGTCGGACATCTGCTCCCAGATCCGGTCGGTCTGCGGTACCACGGTTCGCGTGTGGACTGCGTCGGCCGGGAGCAGGACGTGGTCGAGAACCTGGTGCGGGTCCGCGGTCGGGTTGGTCGGCGCGGGACGTTCGTGCTCGACCAACGGGAGGATCCCGATCACTTCGGGCTCGTCGGCGTCGTTGAGATCCCCGGCGATCAGCTGGTGGTGCGATGACGACCGTTGGTGGACGAGGTCGGCGAGTCGTTCGGCCTCTCTGCGGCGGTCGTCGGCCAGGGGGCCGGGCGACAGGTGGACATTGAACACTTGCAGGATCTCCCCGTCCGCCCGGCGCACAGTTGCCCACTGGGCGATCCGCCGCCGGTAGGTCGTGATCGGCTGGCCCGACGAGATCTCGGTGCTGCCGCGCTCGCGGAGGTCGTGCGGGGTCAGGATCGCGGCGCCTTCGGCGAATGGGAAGACGAACCAGGTGAACGGAAAGTGCTTCACGCGCCAGTCGACACGCATCCTCAGGCGGCGCGCGATTCGCCATGCCTGCCACCACCGCACTTCCTGGAGGGCGATGACATCTGCGTCGAACTCCCCGAGCGCGGCCGAGGGGAGCAGGACGCGCGGGCGCTCGCGGCCCTGGACGTTCCAGCTGACCACCGTCCAGCTCTGTCTGTGCTCCACGATGACAGTCTGACCTACGAGCCGTCGCTGCCGCTTCGTGCGTGGTGTCGTGTCGCCGGGTGATGGTCGGTGCTGGTCTGAGCGATGCGCAGGCGCTGCCGGTTCGTGCGTGGTCTGGTGTCGCTGGTGTCGCTCGGTGATGGTCTGAGCGATGCGCAGCCGCTGCCGGTTCGGTCCGCGGCGCATCGCCGATGGTGCAAGACTTCTCGCCATGTCTGACGGAACACAGGTGGCGTTTCTGGGTCTCGGTGTGATGGGCCAGCACATGGCGATGCACACGGCCCGGGCCGGGAACGACATGGTCGTGTACAACCGCACTGCCCCGAAGGCGCTCGCCTGGGTCGCCCGCTTCGGCCATCAGGCTGCGCCCACTCCGGCCGAAGCAGCAGCGGGTGCCGACGTGGTGGCGATGTGCGTGGGCAACGACGACGACGTCCGCGAGGTGGTCTACGGCGACAGCGGGGTGCTCGCCACGATGAAGGAGGGCAGCATCCTCGTCGACCACACCACGGCGTCTGCCGACCTCGCTCGAGAGCTGGCCGCGGCGTGCGCCGAGAAGGGGATCGGATTCGTCGACGCGCCGGTGTCGGGTGGCCAGGCCGGTGCCGAGAACGGCCAGCTCACGGTGATGTGCGGGTGCGACGACGAGGATGTCTTCCAGCGCGCCCACGAGGTGATCGCTCCGTACGCGCGGAGCTGTCGCCTGCTCGGTCCGGCTGGCTCGGGCCAGTTGACGAAGATGGTGAATCAGATCTGTGCCGTCGGGGTGATCCAGTCGCTCGCCGAGGCGATCAACTTCGCTCAGAAGGCGGGGCTCGACGTGGACGAGGTTGTCGAGGTCATCAGCAAGGGGGCCTCCCAGAGCTGGCAGATGGAGAATCGCGCCCTCACGATGGCGGCCGGCGAGTTCGACTTCGGATTCGCCGTGCAGTGGATGCGCAAGGATCTCGGGATCTGCCTCGACGAGGCCGAACGCAACGGGGCGCGGCTCCCGGTGACCGCGTTGGTCGACCAGTTCTACAAGGACATCATCGCCCGTGGGGGCGACCGCTGGGACACGAGCAGCCTGATCGAGCTGCTCAGGAACTGACGCCGGGCGAGCCGCTCAGCGGGTGACGAGTCGCATCTCGTCGATTCCGCGGATCGTCACCCGGTCGCGGTAGACAGGCTCCGACACCAGTTCGAGGTGGGGGAAGCGCCGGATCAGGCGGGTGATCGCGATCGTGGCCTCGAGCCGTGCCAGCGAGGCGCCGAGGCAGTAGTGGATGCCCGCCGAGAAGGCCACGTGGCGGTTGCAGTTGGTTCGACGCAGGTCGAGTCGTCCGGGGTCGGCGAACATGCTCGGGTCGTGATTGGCGGCGCCGAGCCACGGGTTCACGAAGGTGCCCGGCTCGACCACGATCTCGCGGCCGTCGACCTCGTAGGTGACGGGAACCGTGGGGACCCGGGCGGTCTGCTGGACGGGGCCGTCGAAACGCAGCAGCTCGTCGATCGCCGAGGCGTCGAGGCACGGGTCGCCCCGCCAGAGGTCGAGCTGGCCGGGGTTGCGCAGGAGGGCGTACGTGCCGTTCCCGATGAGGTTGACGGTGGTCTCGTGGCCCGCCACGTAGAGCAGGACCACGAAGGTGAGCAGCTCCTCGAGCGAGAGCCGATCGCCCTCTTCTTCGACGGCGATCAGACCGGACAGCACATCGTCGCCGAGGTTGCTGCGCCGGTCGTCGACGATCTCGAGGAGGTAGGGCACCAGCTGGGCGGACGCCGTCTCGGCCGCATCGAGGTCGTCCAGGGTGGCGGTCGGTTCGAGCGAGGCCGTCAGCGCGGAGCTCCACTCCCGGACCTCCTCCTCGCGGTCGTCGGGGATGTCGAGCAGGTTCGAGATCACCTGGAACGGAACGGGGAAGGCGAGTTCCTCCACCAGCTCCATCTCGCCCGCCGCACCGGCCCGGTCGAGGCAGTCGTCGACGAGTTGCTCGATCGACCCGCGGAGGCGCTCGATGGCGGTGGGGGTGAAGGCCTTCGACACGAGGCGCCGGAGCCGTGTGTGGTCGGGGGGATCGAGGTTGAGGATCGACTTCGTCCGGGTGCGGGCGCGTTCGGCACGGCGGAGCGACACGGGGTCGTCGCGGCCGGTCGCGCTCGAGGCGATGTCGCGGCTGAAGTCGTTGCTGCGCAGCGTGTTCACGACGTCGTCGTAGCGGGTGAGCACCACCGCTCCCGATTCGGTCACGTGGACCGGGTCGGCACTCCGTAGGCGGTCGTAGAACGGGTACGGCTCGGCCCGGAACGCGGCATCGGACACGTCCCACATGGGCGAGATCGTGTGCTCTGTCGTGCGGTGAGACGTGTCACTCATCGGTACCTCCCTGAGGGCAAGTATACAACGACGTATACTTATGACAATGACGACGGGAACGACGGCACGGAAGCGGATGGCCCCCGACCAGCGCCGCGCCCAGTTGCTGGACGCTGCCTCGGCTGCGTTCCTCACGGGAGGGTTCGACGGCACCTCGATGGATGACGTGGCGCGGGAGGCCGGTGTGACCCGGTTGATCGTCTACAAGCACTTCGAGTCGAAACAGGCGATCTATCGAAGCGTTCTCGACCTCGTGACGACCAGGCTGCGCGAGGAGTTCACGGCGCTCGGGGAGCTCGGCGAGCGCGGAGGAGTCGTGCAGGCACTGCTCACGGTGGCGCGTGTCCACCCCGACGCCTTCCGCCTCTTGTGGCGCCACGCCGCCCACGAGCCCGAGTTCGCGAGCTACGCCGCCGACTTCCGGTCGCTCGCCGACGCCTACACCGTGTCGGCGCTGGCCTCGCGGGCCGTTCCCGAGCCGCTGAGCCGTTGGACCGCCGGCGCGCTGAGTTCGTACGTGATCGACGGCGTGTGCACCTGGCTCGACGACGGCGACCCGGCCGACGACGAGTTGTTCGTCGCCCGGCACGCAGCAGGCGCGCGCGCCCTCGTCGGCGCCCTCGCCGACT
Organism: uncultured Ilumatobacteraceae bacterium; assembly: GCA_965601935.1. Taxonomy (GTDB): domain Bacteria; phylum Actinomycetota; class Acidimicrobiia; order Acidimicrobiales; family Ilumatobacteraceae; genus CBFCWZ01. Next base: position 2,572 of record CBFCWZ010000176.1, on the reverse strand, counting down.
GAACGCCGCGGTCGAAGGGTCAATCCGCCAGCGCCTCTGCAACGGCGTCGACGACTCGTCCGACCTGTTCGTCGGTGATCACGAGCGGAGGGCTGAAGGTGAGGGTGTCGGTGCCGATCGGGCGGGCGATCACGCCTCGGTCGTGGAGCCGGTCGCGGACGTCTGCCGGGGTCCGGTTGCCCTCGATCCGGAGCCCGAACATCGCACCGATGCCGCGCACCTCCTCGACGGCGCCGTCGTCGCGCAATGCCTCGAAACCGTCGCGCATCTGGGTGCCGATCCGCTCGGCTTCGCCGAGGAGACCCTCGAGGATGTCGATGTTCGCCAGCCCCGCCGCGCACGCGGCCGGGTGGCCGGAATACGTGTAGCCGTGGCGGAGGACGAAGGCGGGATCGGAGGCGAGCGGTTCGTGCACCGTGGGAGCGAGGATCACGCCACCCAACGGCTGATAGCCCGACGTCACGCCCTTGGCGAAGGTGGTGAGATCGGGCAGGACTCCGAAGTGGTCGGCGGCGAACCATGGCCCGAGCCGCCCGAAACCGGTGATCACCTCGTCGAAGACGAGGAAGGCGCCGTGCTGGTCGCACAGCCGCCGTGTCTCCTCGAGATAGCCGGGAAGGGGCGGATACACACCGGCTGCGCCCTGTACCGGCTCGGTCAGAACGGCGGCCACCCGGCCCTCGTGGTCGAGCATCGCCCGTGACAACGACTCGGAGTCGTCGGCGTCGACCTGGATCACCTCGGCCAGCAGTTCGCCGTAGCCCTCCTTGTTCGGCGGCAGGCCCTGCGCGCTCGTGCCGCCGTAGTTCGTGCCGTGGTAACCGCGCTGGCGGGAGATGATCACGGTTCGTTCGGGATGGCCCGCACGAACCTGGGCGAGCCGGGCCAGCTTCATCGCCGAATCGACCGCTTCCGAGCCCGACGAGCAGAGGAAGACCCTCGCCCGCTCGACCGGCGTGATGCCGGCGATCCTCTCGGCGACTGCGTCGGCGACGGGATTCGTGAACGGATCGAACAGGTGGTACGCCTCCAGCTCACGCATCTGCGCGGTGACGGCATCGACGATCTCGTGGCGCCCATGGCCGGCGTTGCAGTACCACAGGCTGGCGGTGGCGTCGATGTACTCCTTGCCGTTCGAGTCCCAGATGAGGGCACCGTCCCCGCGCACCACGTCGATCCAGTCGGTCCGGGCGGGAGAGGCGAACGGGTGGAACAGAGCGCCGGTCATGCCCACCATCCTCGCGCCACCGTGACGGTAGGGTCGGCCCCCATGCGCAAGCCCGAGGTCATCATTCCTGACGAGAACCCCCCGGCCGAACTGGTGGCCGACGACGAGATCGTGGGGGAGGGCGCAGAGGCCACGAGTGGTTCCATGGTGTCGGTCCACTACGTCGGTGTCTCCTGGTCGACCGGCACGCAGTTCGACGCCTCGTGGGATCGGATGGAGCCGTTCGGCTTTGCGCTCGGCCGCGGCCAGGTGATCCAGGGATGGGACACCGGTGTGCAGGGCATGAAGGTCGGCGGACGCCGCCGCCTCACCATTCCGCCCCACCTCGGCTACGGAGCGGCCGGCGCCGGCGGGGTCATCGCGCCCAACGAGACCCTCGTCTTCGTGGTCGATCTACTCGACGTTCGCTGAACCTCAGCCGCCCGACATCCGCTCCTGCATGTCCTCGGGCATGCCGTAGGGGAGCGAGCGCTCGTGGAGGAGTGCCTCGTGGCGCCCCCTGTTCGCCGCGTCGTCGAGGAGCCTCTTCACGCGCCGGTTCGTGCCTGGTGAGTTGCGGGCGATCTCCGCGGCGAGGCCCGCCACGGCGTCGTCGAGTTCGTCGTCGGGAACGACCCGGTCGACGAGGCCGATCGCTGCTGCTGCGGCTCCGTCGATGCGTCGGCTCGTGAACATCAGTTCCTTCGCCGTCGAGGCTCCGACCCGCTCGGGGAGGCGGACCGACATGCCCCAGATGGGGACGAGGCCCCACTGGCCGTGGGTGTCGCCGAGCCGGGCCGACTCACCGGCCACGAGCAGGTCGCAGCCCAGGGCCAGTTCGAGTCCACCCGTGTAGCAGTGGCCGTGGATCTGCGCGATCGTCGGCTGGGGGAGCGCGTCGAGCGCGTCGACCGTCTCCGGTTCGAAGTGCCGGCTCGGGGCCCGTTCCCCTGTGGCGATCGAGGTGAGGTCGTGGCCGGCGCAGAAGGACCGGCCCGCGCCGCGGAGCACCACACACCGCACGGATTCGTCGTCGGCGATGGAGTCGAGGTGGGAGCGCAGCGCGACGAACACCGACGGGGTGTGGGCGTTCAGCTTGTCGGGCCGGTTGAGGGTCAGGGTGGCGACACCGTCGGTGTCGGTGCGGAGCACGAGGTCGTCGGGGGTGTCGGTGGGGTCGCTCATGGAGCCTCCGTGTCGCGATCGGTTGCCGGCAGATGGCGCTGTTCGAGTCTGGCCGTTCGGGCGACCATGTGTGCCACCGGAGACTTCCCGTCGCCAGCAGCCGTTCCACGGCCTACGGTGGAGGCCGTGACAGACGAGGCTCGTCCTTACGGTGGCGGCACGAGTGACCCGGCGCTCAAG
>CBFCWZ010000175.1:0-7959 GCA_965601935.1 uncultured Ilumatobacteraceae bacterium | reverse complement strand
CCTCGTCGAGATACCCCACGTCGTTGACCGTCGTCATGCTGCCGTCGCCCGAGGTGGCCTCGGCGGTCTTCTCCGGGTCGTTGTGGTACGCGAACGGCGTCGCCGTGGTGAACCAGATGGTGCCCGGCTGGCCGAGCGGCAGCTCGTTCATCTCGTCGTCGAGGATGTGGATGTCGCCGAGGATCACCTTGCCGACCGTGCCAGGGTGGGCGAGCCACTCTTCGCTGTCGCACGCGGTGAAACCGAGGCCCTCGGTGGCGCCGTAGTACTCGTGGATGACCGGCCCCCACCACTCGATCATCTCCTTCTTCACCTGTGCCGGGCACGGCGCCGCGGCGTGCACTGCGATCTCCAGCGAGGACAGGTCGTAGCGCTCCCGCTCCTCGGCCGGCAGTTTGAGCATCCGCGAGAACATGGTGGGCACGAGCTGGGTGTGGGTGACCTGATACTCCTCGATGAGGCGGAGGTACTCGACAGGATCGAACCGCTCCATGATCACGACCGTGCCACCGGCCTGGATCGTGAGCGCCACGGCAGCCTGCGGCGCCGAGTGATACAGCGGGGCCGGCGAGAGGTAGATCATGTCCTCCCGGTACTGCCACAGCGCGAACAGGAACGCGAACAGTGGGAGGTTCTCGTCGGGCGGGTTGTCGGGCAGCGGGCGGACGATCCCCTTTGGCCGGCCGGTGGTGCCCGAGGAGTAGAGCATCCCGGTGCCGAGCCGCTCGTCAGGGATCGGATCGGACGGGCACTCCGCGATCGCCGTGGCGTAGTCACGCACCCGGGAGTCGGACGCGCCACCCGGCTCGTCGACGACGAGTACCGCGGTGAGTGCCGGGCAGTCGGCGAGAGCCTCGAGGGCGATCTCCCGCTTCGCCCGGGAGGTGACCAGCACCTTCGACTCGCTGTTGTTGACGATGTACGCGAGCTCCTCGGCGGTGAGATACGAGTTCACCGGCGTCGAGTAGAGCCCCGCCCGCATCCCCGCCCCGATCGCTTCGAGATAGCGGTCGTTGTTCTCCATGAACACCGAGTAGTGGTCGAACTGCTGGAGCCCCTCGGCCCGGAAGAGATGGGCCAGCCGATTGCACCGCTCCTCGTACTCGCGGTACGTGACTGACTCACCGGTCGACGCCATGATGAACGCCGGCCGGTCGGGGTGATCGGTCGCGTACTTTCCTGGGTACATCGCTCTGCCTCCTGAGCCGATTTGTCGGGTCCTTGGATAGCACGCCGGGCCATGATGGAGGCGTGTCGAACGCGAAGGGACTTCCCAGCGACCGGGAGTTGATGGACCGGGCCGTCCGCGCCGCGTCGACGGTGCGCTCGAGCACCTCGCCGAACCCGTGGGTCGGGAGCGCGCTGCTCACTCCCGAAGGCGCTGTGCACGTAGGTGCAACCGAGCCACCCGGAGGCGCCCATGCCGAGATCCTGGCTCTTCGCTCGGCCGGCGACGCGGCGCGGGGCAGCACCCTCGTCACCACGCTCGAGCCGTGCTCACACCACGGACGAACCGGGCCGTGTACCGAGGCGATCGTCGACGCTGGTGTGGCCCGAGTGGTCATCGGAGTCCTCGACCCCGACGACCATGTCGCCGGCGAGGGTGCGGCTCGCCTCCGCTCAGCCGGCATCGAGGTCAGCGTCGGCGTCGCAGCCGCCGAAGTGGGCCGGCAGCTCGCCCCCTATCTCCACCACCGGCGCACCGGCCGACCGTGGGTCGTCCTCAAGACCGCTGCATCGCTGGACGGCCGTACCGCAGCCCCTGACGGCTCGAGCCAGTGGATCACCAGCGAGGAGGCGCGGGCCGACTCCCACCGCATCCGGGCCGAAAGTGACGCCATCCTGGTCGGAGCGGCCACTGTCCGCGCCGACAACCCCTCGCTCACAACGAGGCTGGTGGAGGGCCCGAGTCCCCGCAGGGTCGTACTGGGAACCGCCCCCGCCGACGCCGCGGTCCACCCGTGCCTCGAGTGGCAGGGCCCCGTCAGCGACCTGCTCGATCACCTCGGCCGCGAGGGCGCCCTCCAGCTGATGGTGGAGGGCGGCGCCAACGTGTTCGCCCAGTTCCTCGCCGAAGGCCTGGTCGACCGGGTTGTCGCCTACGTGGCTCCGGCCCTGTTCGGCGGCGACGACGGCCGGCCCCTGTTCGTCGGCCACGGTGCCCCCACCATCGACGAGATCATCCGGGGGCGGTTCGTCGATGCACGCCGCGTCGGCCCGGACCTGCGCATCGACTTCGAGCCCGGACGCGGGTGAGGCCGCCCACCATGACGACATTGTCCTGCACGCCTGGGCTCTCGGGGACGGAGTCGAGGTGGCCGCCCACCATGACGACGTTGTCCGGATTCCCCTTCCGGCTGTCGGCGAGGACGTCGTACGAGGAACGGATCTCGTTGACGGCGTCGACGATCAGGCGTGTCGTGGCCGAGTTGTCGGCAAGATCGATGCCGATGTCGTAGCTGGTCCCCACGACCGGGATCCCGCTGCCCGGCCCGCCGAGGGTCCCGGGGAAGGCGACCGTTCGCCCGGCCCCCGACATCAGGTCGGCGACCTCGTCGCCGTACCACCGGACGCGCTCGAATCACGGCCGACGGAGCGCCGTCATCGGGTCGCGGGGAAGGAGTGACCGAGGCGGTCGCGCTTGGTGTCGAGGTACGGCGCACTCTCCGGTGTCGCCTCGGCGATCAGGCCGACAGTCTCCTCGACCGCGATCCCGTGGCGCCCCAGTCCGTGCACCTTGCGGGGGTTGTTCGTCATCAGCCGCACCACACCGACGCCGAGATCCCGGAGGATCGCAGCCGCCACGTCGTACTCCCTGGCATCGACCGGCAGCCCCTGTTCCAAATTGGCGTCGACGGTGTCGAGGCCCTGCTCCTGCAACTCGTAGGCCCGGATCTTGTTGGCCAGCCCGATCCCGCGCCCCTCGTGGCCGCGCAGGTACACGACGACCCCTGATCCCCCGCGCTCGGCCTCCGCGGCGATCCGTTCCTGCGCGGCCGCGAGTTGCGGACCGCAATCGCACTTCAACGACCCGAGGACATCCCCCGTCATGCACTCGCTGTGCACCCTCACGAGCGGAACCGGGCCGGACCCGTGCAGTCCACCGGCGACGAGGGCAATGTGCTCGTACCCGTCGGCGGCCCGGTACGACACGATGCGGAACGTGCCGTGAGCGGTCGGCAGCCGGGCGTCACCCACCCGCTCCACGGACGGCACGAACTGTTCGGCGGCGCTCATGCCGGCACCCGGTCGTAGCTCGTGGTGCGCTGGACCGCCGTCCTTCCGATCGACCGGGCCAACTCGTCGAAGCGTTCGCCGGTCATCTCCTGGCCGTGACTGGCGCCCGCGGCACGGGAGATGTTCTCGTTGATGAGCGTCCCACCGAGGTCGTTGCAGCCCGCGTTCAGGAGCTGGGAGACGCCGTCGAGCCCGATCTTCACCCAGCTGGCCTGCACGTTCGGGATGAGGTCGCGGTAGGCGAGCCGGGCGACGGCGTGCACGAGCAGGTTCTCCCGGAACGTCGGACCGCGCCGGGCCTTGCGCTGCAGGTAGATCGGTGACGCCATGTGGACGAACGGCAGGCCGACGAACTCGGTGAACCCGGTGAATCCCTTGGACAGGCTCTCCTTCTGGAGGTCCCGCGTCCGGATCAGGTGGTTCACCCAGTGCACCGGCTCCTCCACTGAACCGAACATCATCGTCACGTTCGAATGGAGACCGACCGAGTGGGCCACCCGGTGCGCCTCCAGCCATTCGTCGGTGTCGACCTTGTCGGGGCAGAGCTCCGCCCGCACGTCGTCGTCGAGGATCTCGGCGGCGGTGCCCGGTAGCGAGGCCAGCCCGACCTCGCGCAGGCGGGTGAGGTATGTCGCGAGGTCCTCACCGAGGCGTCGTGCCCCTTCGGTGACCTCGAGGGCGGTGAACCCGTGCACGTGCATGTCGGGCACGGCGCCCTTCACCGCTCTGGTGACGTCGATGTAATAGTCGCCGTCGAAGTCGGGGTGGATCCCGCCCTGCAGTGTGACCTCCGTAGCTCCCTGCTCGTAGGCCTCACGGGCCCGGTCGGCGATGTCGTCGAGGGTGAGGAGGTACGGCGTGCCCCGCAGGTTCAACGAGAGCGGACCCTTCGAGAACCCGCAGAACCTGCACTTGAAGGTGCAGACATTCGTGTAGTTGATGTTGCGATTGGCGACCCAGGTGACCGTGTCGCCCACGAGGTCGCGGCGCAGCCGGTCCGCCACTGCGGCGACCGCCGGCACCTCGGCGCCGCGAGCGCCGAAGAGCGTGAGGAGTTCGTCGTGGCCGAGTTCCTCACCCCGCGCGGCGCCGGCCAGCACATCGGCGACCGGACCCGCCGGACACGCCCGCTCGGAACCGAGCAACGATGGAGGCGTTGAGTCGGAGCCCGAATACCAGGCGGTCGAGCGGTGGCCGACGAGTACGAACTCGGCACCGTCGGCGACGGTGTCGGCCGCCGTGGTCTGCTCGGGCCAGTACTGCCCCGGGTCGTCGCGGCCCAACCACTCGGCGTCCGCCCGGTCGACGACCGGGAAGTGGAGTCCGGGATGGATCCACTTCTCGCGTTCGGCGACGTACTCGGGATACACGGTCAGTCGCGGCGCCAGAGTGTGCCCCCGGTCCGCGGTGGCCGACCGGAGGATCTCCACGTCGGGCCACGGGCGCTCCGGATTCACATGGTCGGCGGTCACCGGTGAGACGCCGCCCCAGTCGTCGATCCCCGCGTCGAGCAGGACACCGAAGTCGTCGGACAGGTTCGGTGGGGCCTGAAGGTGGACGTCGGGCGGGAGGACGAGGCGGGCGGCTGCGACCGCCCACAGGTAGGCGTCGCTCGGGCACGGCCTCTCGCCTCGCATCACCGTGCGGGGCTTCGGGAGGAAGTTCTGGACGATCACCTCCTGCACGTGACCGTGCCGCCGGTGCGACTCGGCGATCGCCTCCAGCCCTGCGATCTGCTCGGCGCGGCCGTCACCGATTCCGATCAGGAGTCCGGTCGTGAAGGGAATGGCCAAGTCCCCCGCCGCGTCCAGCGTGGCCAGGCGCCGCTCGGGACTCTTGTCGGGGGCACCTCGGTGGGCCTCCAGGTCGGATGCGATCGACTCGATCATCATCCCCTGGCTCGGGCTGACGGGGCGGAGGCGGGCGAGTTCGTCGGCATGGAGGGCGCCGGCATTGGCGTGGGGCAGGAGTCCGGTCTCGGCGGTGACCAGTGCGGCCATCTCGGCCACGTAGTGCACGGTCGAGTCGTAGCCCCGTTCCCGGAGCCAGTCACGGGCGACCTCGTAGCGATCTTCGGGACGCTCGCCGAGCGTGAAAAGGGCCTCGTGACATCCCGCCCGGGCACCCTGCCGGGCGATGCGCAGCACCTCCTCCGGGGGCAGGTAGGCCTCCTCCACCCGCGCCGGCGGCTGGGCGAAGGTGCAATAGCCACATGTGTCGTTGCACAGGTAGGTGAGCGGGATGAACACCTTCGGGCTGTAGGTGACGCGGTTCCCGAAGCTCTCGTCGCGCCGGGCGGCCGCGAGGGCCATCAGGTCGGCGAGTTCGAGGTCGAGCAGATCGGACGGGGTGTCGTGCAGCATCGGGGGCTCCGTTGTGGGGGGGCAGGCAACGAGTTGTGCGGACGGTCAGCGACGGGGCGACGACCCGGGGCGGCTGGCGATGTCGTGGGGTGTGAACGTCTCGTCGCAGTGCCAGCACACGAACTGCTGATCGAGCGGGTGGCCGCAGGCCTCGTGAACGAGCACCGTGGGCGGGCCGGACTCGGACAGCCAGTCATCACCCCACCGCATCAGCGCGACCAGGGTCGGAGACAGCGCCATGCCCATCGGCGTCAGCCGGTACTCGTAGCGCGGCGGGCGCTCGCAGTACAGGCGACGCTCCATCACGCCGGCGTCGACGAGGCGCCGCAGCCGTTCGGTGAGAACAGGGCGGGCGATCTCGAGGTCGCGCCGGAAGTCGTCGAAGCGTCGCACACCCCGGAAGGCGTCGCGCAGGATCAGGATCGTCCAGCGGTCACCGAGGATGTCGAGGCTCCGCTGGATCGAGCACGGTCGCTCTGTCACGTCGACGGCAGGTGGATCCAGCGCGGGCGGGGAGGCCATCGCCACACCGTATGTCAGTTCGGATTCAGAACCAAGTCGGTTCGGATCAAGAACTGACCGGAGTCCCGATCAGGCGGACCGCGGCGTCGATACGGTGGGCACGTCCATGGACAACACCCATCACACTCACCCCGCCCATCTCGTCCACCGCCATCGCAGCGTGTCGGGCGGGGCGGCACGCGCCGCCGTGTTCGGCGTCAGCGACGGGCTCGTCTCCAACGTCGCCCTCATCCTCGGAGTTGCAGCTGCGGCCGCGACCCAGTCCAGCGTTCTCATCGCGGGGATGGCCGGGCTCCTCGCCGGCGCCACCTCGATGGCTGCCGGCGAGTACGTCTCGATGAAGGCGCAGGCCGAGCTGGTCGAGCGGGAGTTGGACATCGAAAGGGCGTCGCTCACCCATCAACCCGAGCGGGAGATCCGGGAACTCACGGCGATCTACCTCCAGCGAGGCGTCGACGAGGAAGCAGCACGGGCAATGGCCGAGGCGGTGATGCAGGACCCCGACGTCGCTCTCGAAGTACATGCACGCGAAGAGTTGGGTGTCGACCCCAGCGAGATCGGACGTCCCTGGTCGGCTGCCGGCGCCTCGTTCGTCGCCTTCGCCGTGGGCGCGCTCATTCCTCTGCTGCCCTGGTTCTTCGGCGAGGGGGATGCCGCGATCGTCGCCTCCGCATCCCTCGGCCTCGTGTCGGCCGCAGTGGTCGGCATCGTCCTGTCCCGCTTCACCGAACGATCGGCGCTCGTCACGGCCGGCCGGCAGGTCGCCTGGGCCGTTGCCGCCTGTTCCGCCACCTGGCTCATCGGCAGCTGGCTCGGCACCGTCGTCGACTGACCGGAGTCGGACACCGCGTCACCTTCAGTCGGGCAGCAACGGGACCGAGACGGCGGGACCACGACCGAGCCCGCCCACACGGGACAACGACGAGCTGCCGAACTTGTCGCGGATGGCGTCGACCGTCTCGTCGAGGGACGTCGACTCCGACCGCTCGAACGGAAACGCCAACTGGACCGCGTCGGCGTTGCCGAGGTTGCCGACCGACACCCCTACGAGGCTGATGCCTCGTTGCTCGATCAGCTCGCCCCACGCCTCTTCGAGGAGCTGATGCGCCACACGGTGGATCGCCTCCGTCGAATTGGTCGCTTGGGCGATCGTTCGTGCTCGGGTGGCCCGCTCGAAGTCGATGAACCGGAGACGCAGGGTGACCGTGCGGCCGACCCGCTCGGCCGTGCGCATCCGTCTGGTGATGCGGTCGACGATGCCACGCACGATGGTGGACACCTCGTCCAACGTGCGCGGCCGACGGCCGAGGGCCTGCTGCGAGCCGATCGACCCCCTGCGCGTGCCCACCTCGACCCGGCGGGGGTCACAGTTCTGGCTGAGGGCGAACACCTGATGTCCCATCGCGCCGCCGACGATCGCGTGCACGACCTCCGCCGGAAGCGCGGCCACGTCACCCACCAGCCGGATTCCACGGGCGTTGAGCTTGGCCGCCGTCTTGGGGCCGACGCCCCACAGCTTCTCGACGGGGAGCGGGTGGAGGAACTCCGATTCCCGGTCGGGCGACACCCGGAGCAGACCATCCGGCTTGCCGACGCCGCTGGCGACCTTGGCGAGGAATTTCGTGCGGGCCACACCGACGGTGATCGGGAGACCCACCTCGTCGCGCACGCGCGCGCGGAGACGGCCGGCGATCTGCACCGGGCTCCCGGACACCCGACGGAGGCCGCCGACATCAAGGAAGGCCTCGTCGGGCGAGAGGCCCTCGACGAGCGGCGTCGTGTCGTCGAAGATCTCGAACACCGCCCTGCTCGCCTCCGAGTACGCCTCGAAGCGACC
>CBFCWZ010000174.1:0-7959 GCA_965601935.1 uncultured Ilumatobacteraceae bacterium | reverse complement strand
CCTCGCCGAGCTCGGCGAACTCGCGCTCACCCCTGACGCGAACATCATCAAGCTCCCCAACATCAGCGCCTCCGTGCCCCAGATGAAAGCGGCGATCGCCGAGCTGCAGTCGCAGGGCTACGACGTCCCCGACTTCCCCGACGATCCGTCGACACCGGAGCAGCGAGACGTCGCCGTCCGCTACGGCAAGGTGATGGGTTCCGCCGTCAACCCCGTGCTCCGTCAGGGCAACAGCGACCGGCGCGCGCCGAAGGCCGTCAAGCAGTACGCCCGGAGCCACCCGCACTCGATGGGTGCATGGTCCACCGACTCGAAGAGCCACGTCGCCACCATGAGCGCCGACGACTTCCGCAGCAACGAGCAGTCGATGACCGTCGAGTCCGACGGCGAGCTGCGCATCGAACACGTCGACGACTCGGGCAACGTGACCGTGCTCAAGGAGTCGGTACCGGTGCTCGCCGGTGAGATCGTCGACTCCACGGTGATGCACGTCGATGCGCTGCGAGCGTTCCTGGCCGAACAGGTCGTCGACGCCCGCGAGCTCGGCGTGCTCTTCTCGCTGCACATGAAGGCCACGATGATGAAGGTCTCCGACCCGATCATCTTCGGTCACTGCGTGGAGGTCTTCTTCGCCGACGTGTTCGAGAAGCACGGCGAAGCACTGAGGGCGGCAGGCGCGAACGTGAACGACGGGTGGGGGAACGTCCTCGCCGCCATCGAGACGCTCCCCGCCGACCAGCAGGCCGAGATCAACGCCGACATCGAGGCTGCTCTCGCGGACGCACCCGACCTGGCGATGGTCGACAGTGATCGGGGCATCACCAACCTTCATGTTCCGAGCGACATCATCATCGATGCGTCGATGCCGGCGATGATCCGCACGTCGGGGCAGATGTGGAACAAGGACGGTGAACCGCAGGACGCCAAGGCGGTCATTCCCGACTCCAGCTACGCCGGCGTCTACCAGGCCACCATCGACCACTGCCGCGTGAATGGGGCGTTCGATCCGTCGACGATGGGCACGGTCCCGAACGTCGGCCTCATGGCGCAGAAAGCCGAGGAGTACGGATCCCACGACAAGACCTTCGAAGCCCCGGGCGCCGGCACGATGCGCGTGGTCGACGCGTCTGGAACGACGCTCATGGAGCACACCGTCGCCGAGGGCGACATCTTCCGGATGTGCCAGGTGAAGGACGATCCCATCAAGGACTGGGTACGTCTCGCCGTGTCCAGGGCCCGTGCCACCGGGGCACCCGTGGTGTTCTGGCTCGACGCCACGCGGGCCCACGACGCCGAACTCGTCAAGAAGGTCGAGGCCTACCTGCCCGACCACGACACCGACGGCGTACAGGTCGAGGTCATGGCCCCCACCGAGGCTGCCACGTTCTCCCTCGAGCGGATGCGCAACGGGGAGGACACGATCTCGGCCACTGGCAACGTGCTCCGTGACTACCTCACCGATCTGTTCCCCATCCTCGAGCTGGGCACCAGCGCGAAGATGCTCTCGATCGTGCCTCTGCTCAACGGCGGTGGCCTGTTCGAGACGGGCGCAGGTGGGTCGGCTCCCAAGCATGTTCAGCAGCTGGTGAAGGAGAACTACCTGCGGTGGGACTCGCTCGGCGAGTTCCTCGCCCTGGCGGTCTCCTTCGAGCACCTCGCCGAGGTCTACGGCAACGACCGGGCCCGCATCCTCGGCGAGACCCTCGATGCGGCCACCGGCCTTCTGCTCGAGAACGGCAAGTCACCGGCCCGACGCCTGGGTCAGATCGACAACCGTGGCAGCCACTTCTACATCGCGCTCTACTGGGCACAAGCCCTTGCGGCCCAGACCGACGACTCCGACCTGGCTGCGGCATTCGCCCCGGTGGCGGAGAAGTTGACCGCAGCGGAGGGACAGATCGCCCAGGAGCTTCTCGACGTGCAAGGTGAGCCGGCCGACGTCGGCGGCTACTACGTGCCCGACCCGGAGAAGACCGCTGCGGTCATGCGGCCGAGCGCCACCTTCAACGAGATCCTCGCCTCGCTCGGCTGATCCCGGACGCGACACGGCGCCCGCTCCCTCGGGAGACGGGCGCCGTTCGTCGTTCCCGTCGCTGGATCAGCGGTCGCCGAGGGCGACGTAGTCCCGCTCTTCGGGGCCGTCGTACCACTGCCGGGGACGCGAGATCTTCTGGGCCGGGTCCTCCAGGTGTTCCTCCCAGTGGGCCAGCCAGCCCGACATGCGAGGGATGGCGAACAGCACGGTGAACATGTCGACCGGGAACCCCATCGCCTGATAGATGAGGCCCGAGTAGAAGTCGACGTTCGGGTAGAGGTTCCGGTCGACGAAGTACGGGTCGGAGAGGGCGACTTCTTCGAGGGCCAGGGCGATGTCGAGGAGCGGGTTCCTGCCGGTGACCTCGAACACCTGGTCGGCGGTGTCCTTCACGATGCGGGCCCGGGGGTCGTAGCTCTTGTAGACCCGGTGACCGAAGCCCATCAGGCGGCCCTCACCCGCCTTGACCGACTCGATGAAGGCCGGGACGTTCTCGATCGACTCGATGTCGGTGAGCATGCGCACGACCGCCTCGTTGGCGCCGCCGTGGAGCGGGCCGTAGAGGGCGGAGGCCGCACCGGCCGCCGCCGAGTACGGGTCGGGATGGCTGGAACCGATGACCCGCATCGCCGTGGTGCCACAGTTCTGCTCGTGGTCGGCGTGGAGGATGAACAGGACGTCCATGGCCCGCTCGAGCACCGGGTGGACCTCGTACTCGCCGACCTTCCACATCATGTTGAGGAAGTTGGCGGGGTAGGAGAGTTCGTTGTCGGGCAGGTTGAACGGCTGACCGACCGAGAAGCGGTAGCACATGGCCGCGATGGTCGGGCTCTTGGCGATCATCCGCAGGATCTGACGCTGCCGGGCGGCGGGGTCGTCGATGTCCTTGGCGCCCTCGTAGAACGTGCCGAGCGCGGCGTGGGCAGAGATGAACATGCCCATCGGGTGGGCGTCGTAGTGGAAGCCGTCCACGAAACGCTTGCGCATGTTCTCGTGGATGAACGTGTGATGGGTGACCTCGTAGACCCAGGTGGCCAGCTCCTCCTCGGTGGGGAGTTCGCCGTGGAGCAGGAGATAGGCGACCTCGAGGTAGGTCGACTTCTCGGCCAGCTGCTCGATGGGGTAGCCCCGGTAGCGCAGGATCCCGGCGCTCCCGTCGAGGTACGTGATCGCAGACTTGCACGATGCCGTCGACAGGTAGGCAGGGTCGTAGCAGTACAGCGTGGGATCCAGTTCACGCAGCGCCGACGAGGGGAACACCCCTCCTTCGATCGGAACCGTGACGGTCTTCCCGGTGCGGTCGTCGGTGATGGTGATGGTTTCGGGCACTGGCTTCCTCTCGCTCGAACATGTCGGGTGGTTGGAGGATCGCCCCAACCCTTTTCGCACCATAGTGCGAGCGGGGCCGGGTTGCGCCAACGAGGGCAGGCGTCAGAGCGGCGTGTTGCCGTGCTTGCGCTCGCCGAGCACCTCACGCTTGGCGGCGAAGGCCGAGAGGGCCGCGGCGATCTCCCGGCGAGTGTCAGCCGGGTCGATCACGGCATCGATGAAGCCCCGCTCGGCGGCCACGTAGGGGTTGAGGAGCCGGTCGGCGTAGTCGGCTTCGAATGCGGCGCGCTCCGCCTCGTCGGCGCGGCGAGCCAGGATGGCCGCCGCCTGCCCCGCGCCCATCACCGCGATCTCCGCCCAGGGCCACGCCAGGCAGAGGTCGTTCCCCATGGTCTTGGAGTCCATGACGATGTAGGCGCCGCCGTAGCTCTTCCGCAGGATCACACAGATCCGCGGGACCGACGCCCGGGCATAGGCGTAGACGAGTTGGGCGCCGTGGCGGATCATTCCGCGCCACTCGAGGTCCTTGCCCGGGTAGAAACCCGGTGTGTCGACGAGGGTGAGGATGGGCAGGTTGAAGGCGTCGCACATCGCCACGAACCGGGCAGCCTTCTGGGATGCAGGGATGTCGAGGGTGCCGGCCAGCGACAGGGGCTGGTTGGCCACGATCCCGATCGGCTGTCCGCCGACGGTGGCGAAGGCGGTGACGACGTTGGTGGCCCAGCGGTCGCGCACCTCCAGGAGGGAGCCGTCGTCGACGATGGCCTCGGCGACGCCCCTCACGTCGTAACTCCCGGTGCTCGAGGCAGGGATGAGTTCACCGGCCTCCGGACAGGGCCGGTCGGCGGGGTCGTCGACGGGAAGGACGGGGGGCATGGCGTCGACGTGTGGAGCGAGGTAGCCGAGGATGTCGGCCACGATCTGGACCGCTTCGTCCAGGTCGTTCACCACCGCGGTCGGCACGCCGGTGTAGCGAGCCAGGTTGGCGGCACCTCCGAGTTCGTCCTGATCGATCGCGACCCCGGTGAACTGCTCGACCATGACGGGCCCGTTCACGAAGGCGCGGCTGGCCTCGGTCATGATCACGATGTCGGCGATCCCGAGCGCGAGGGCGGGGCCGGCGACAGCGGGTCCGTTGACGATGAGGACCGTCGGCACCAGACCCGAGCAGGCGGTGAGCTCGGCCGCGATCCGGCCCATTCCGTGAAGTGCGCTGATGCCCTCGTTGATGTCGGCGCCGGCAGTGGAGAGAACGCCGACCAGCGGCAGGCGCTCCTGTCGGGCCGCCCGGGCGGCCAGTTCGAACTGGGCGGAGGTCGACGATCCGAGTGGAACCGGATCGTCCTTGGCTTCGAAGGCCACCCACACCACCCGTTGGCCGTCGGGGTCGCCACCGAGGGTCCGCACGTCGGCACGGGCAGCTCCGCCCGACAGACGCGAAAGCGCGTACCCCTGAACCCCGTCGACGGTCATCCCGTCCGGACAGTAGCTGCTGGGGGCAAGGAGGGGAGGGGGACGCGAGGTGGCAGGGGAATCATGCGCTGTGGGCGGTCATCCGGAACGGGAGGCGCCCAGTGCCGAGGTGTCGAGGTGGACACCAGGCTGGAGCGCGGCGCGATTGTCGACCACGGTTCGGAGTGCGACCAGCGCAGCGAGCGTCGGAGCACTCGGGCTCGGTCGCCGACGGCGGACGAAGGCAACGACACGGCGAGGGAGATCCGGCACGCGGATCCGGTCGAAATCACCCTCGAGCCACTTCGGAACCGCCGTGGCGGGGACGATGGTGGCGCCGAACCCGTCGAAGGCCAGCGAGGCGAGGAGGCGCACCCCGTCGATCTCGGCTTGCGCTCGGAGCGTGACGCCGGCGTTCGCAGCCGCGCGGTCGAGGACCCGGCGGAGCGGCGCTCCGGTGGGAGGAAGGAGGAGGGGCACCTCGTCGAGCGCCCCGAGTTCGACCTCGCGTCGGCCGGTGAGGGGATGGTCGCCGGACGCGAGCAGGATCAGATCTTCCGCGAACAGCGGCTCGATCAGCAGCTCGGGGTCGTCGACCGGCAGATGGACGACTGCCCCGTTGAGTTGACGGCTGAGCACGCCGGGAACGATGGTCGAGGTCGGACCTTCGTGGATGACGGCGCGCACGTTCGGGTGGTCCTTCTCGAGCTGAGCCAGCAACTGCGGCATCAACCACCGGGCTGTGGTACCGATCACCCCGAGCCGGGTCTGGCCCGACACGTCGGCGGTCCGGCTGGACATGTCGGAGGTGATGTCGTCGATCTCGGAGAGCACCCGCCTCGCCCGGTCGACCACCCGAGCGCCGTCCTCGGTGAGGCCACCCTGGGAACGATCGACGAGGGTGACCCCGAGCTCCTTCTCGAGGCGGGCGATGTGGCCCGAGACGTTCGACTGGACGGTGTACAGAGCGCGAGCTGCGGCGGAGAAGGTGCCGTGATCGGCGATGGCCACGAGGGCGGAGAGTTGGCGGACATCCATACGTTCGGTCAACCGTAGGGTATCTCTCGATCAGATACCAGCTATCTGTCTAATCTACTTGTCGGATCGCTTGTTCACGTGCATACTTTCACAAGTACAAAGTCGCAGTGAGAACACCCCCCATGTTCCACTCGACGGGAAGTCCACATGCCGACCCCCCATCGGCGGACATTCCCAGGTTGAGAGACCCGGATCCCCCATCCGGGTCTTTCCCGTTTTCGGGGGTCCCCTCCGGTGCCTGCCGTAGCCTGACCGGGTGAGCCATGGCGCAGCGTTCTTCGACCTCGACCGCACCCTGGTGGCCGGTGCCACCGGCGAGGTGTTCTCCGAGGCCATGCGCGATGCGGGGCTGACCTCGCGACCGATTCCCGGCGAGCGGCTGCTGTTCGGGCTGTTCAACACGATTGGCGAGACCCTCCCCGCGATGATCCTGACCCGGCAGGGTGCCAGCATGGCCAAGGGTCGCTCGCAACAGGCCATGCGCGACGCGGCGCATGGCGTTGCCGAGCGCCTGGTCGACATGGTGCAGCCCTATGCCCACGCCGCCTTCGCGGGGCACCGCGAGGCCGGGCGCCCGCTCGTGCTCGCCACCACGACGCCGCTCGATCTCGTCGAGTCCTTCGCCGACGCCGTGGGCTTCGACGGCGTGGTCGCCACCCGCTATGGGGTGGACGCCGACGGGAACTACGACGGAACCCTCGACGGGCCGTTCGTCTGGTCGGCGGGGAAGCTCGCCGCGGTCGAGGCCTGGGCGGCAGAGAACCACGTCGACCTCGGCAAGAGTTGGGCCTACTCCGACTCGGTGTACGACACGCCACTGCTGGCCGCCGTGGGCCATCCGGTGGTGGTCAACCCCGACCCGCGGATGGTCGTGATGGCCGCCGCCCGTCGCTGGCCGACCCTTCACCTCGACGTGCCCCCGGGCGTCGCCAAGCTGCCTGTCGTCGGCGTCGAGGTGCAGCGGCTGGCGATGCAGTTCGCCCGTCCGTCGGCGTATCCCTATGTCCGCTTCGACATCGCCGGCGTGGAGAACATCCCCGCTGATGGGCCCGCGATCCTGGTCGGCAACCACCGGAGCTACTTCGACCCGGCGGCCTTGGGAATGGCGATCGCCCGTGCCGGGCGCCCGGCCCGATTCCTCGGGAAGAAGGAGGTGTTCGATGCTCCCGTCGTCGGGCAGGTCGCGCGGGCGATGGGCGGGATCCGAGTCGACCGTGGAACCGGCTCCGACGAGCCGTTGGAGGAAGCCATCGCGGCGCTCGAGGCGGGAGAGATGATCGCGATGATGCCCCAGGGAACGATTCCGCGGGGCGCCGCCTTCTTCTCGCCGAAGCTGAAAGGGCGGTGGGGCGCAGCCCGACTGCACGAGGCGACCGGTGCTCCCGTCCTGCCGATCGGATTGTGGGGAACCGAGAAGGTGTGGCCCCGGTCGAGCCGGGTGCCCAACGTGCTCACGCTCACCAATCCACCCACCGTGCAGGTCCGCGTGGGGCCGCCGGTCCGCCTGAAGGGGGAGTCGCTCGACAAGGACACCAGGAAGATCATGAAGGCGATCCGGCGGCAGCTGCCCGACGAGGCACGAGAGGAACGTGAGCCGACCCCCGAGGAGCTGGCGCGCACCTATCCACCGGGCTGGTCGGGCGACGCCGAGACCGAAGCCGAGCACCGTTCCGAACAGGATTAGCAACTTTTAGCACTAATTATCATCCGCACCCCGGCGGGTCTCCGTATCAACAGTGACATCGGGAGAAAGCCTCCCGAACGTGAACAACTAGGAGACCCCCCCATGTACCGCACTCCCGTACGTCGTCTGGCCATCGGCCTGGCTGCAGGCGCACTCGTTCTGGCCGCCTGCGGAGATGACGGAAACGACAGCGCCGACGACACCGCCGCACCGGCCGAGACCGAGGCCGCTGCCGAGGAAGCCACCGAGGAAGAAGCCGCGGAAGCCGGCACCCTCGTCGAAGTTGCCGTCGCCGCCGGTGACTTCAACACTCTTGTCGCTGCTGTCGAGGCCGCTGGTCTGGTGGAGACGCTGTCGGGTGAGGGACCGTTCACGGTGTTCGCCCCGACCGACGAGGCGTTCGCCGCCCTGCCGCCCGAAC
>CBFCWZ010000173.1:0-7978 GCA_965601935.1 uncultured Ilumatobacteraceae bacterium | reverse complement strand
GCAGCCTCTTCCGGCTCGACGGCAGGGGCGACGGAGGGCGCCTCCTCTCCCGCTGCTGCGGCCGCGGCGGCACCGGCGGCGGCGGCCGCCGCACCAACTGCGAGAGCTGCGTCGTGGCCGGTCGCGTCGGGCTCGTCCTCGACAGCGCCGCCAGAGGCCTCTTCGGCGGGGGCCTCGGTGGTGGGTTCGTGATCGGTCGCCGACACCACGGCTGTGCCGTGGTCGGTGCCGTCTGGCTCGGGCTCGTCCTCGACGCCGCTGTCGGCGGCCTCTTCCACGGGAGCGTCGGTGGTCGGCTCGTGATCGGTCGCCGACACCACGGCTGTGCCGGCCGCAGCTGCGGCCGCAGGGCGAGCGAAGCCGCCTGTGGGATCGGTCGGCCGGCGCAGCTCTGAACTGTCGAACAGGCCCGTCGAGAGGATCGGCACCGGATCGGGACGCGGCAGTGAGCCGGCCGCCTGCACGAGTCCCTGGCCGAATTCGGCAGCGGTGGAACGGCCGTCGGGCTCAGGGCGACCGGCCCGCTCCAGGACGGCGGCGAGCGATCCCAGGTCGGCCGACACCGGCATCAGCTTGCCGACGCGGGCCGACAGGGTCGCAACGGTGGAGTCGGCGTCGAATGGCACTGAGCCGGTGACCGCCTCCAGCAACGTGAGCGAGAGGGCGTACACGTCGGTCTTGGCGTCGGGCTCCATTCCGAGCGCTTGTTCGGGCGAGGCGTAGCGGGCGACATGGGTCGGAACACGCGCGGGTTCCGCCCACGCCTCTTCGCCGAGCAGGCGGGCCATGCCCACGTCGACGATGCGCAGCCGCCGATCGGTACCGAAGACCAGCTTCGCCGGCGCCAGCTCGGTGTGGACCATGCCGGCCTGATGGGCCGCGTCGAGGGCGCGGCACGCCTCGAGGCCGACCACCAGAGCTTGCGACGGCGTGAGCAGCCGGCTGCGATCCATCAGGTCGCGGAGGCTGCCCCCGGACAGGTGCTCGACCACCCAGAACACGCTGGTGCGGCCGTCGGCCTCGAAGTCACCCCAGTCGAGCACCGTTGCGAGGTTCGGGTGATGAACTTCGGCGGTTCTCCGGGCGGTCTCGCGGAATCGTTCCTGGAAGGCGGGGTCCTCACCGAGGTCGGGGCGCAGGATCTTGACGGTGACCGGCGTGTCGTGTTCGAGGTCGACAGCATCGGCAATGAGGGTGTTGGCACCCGAAGAGAGGAGCCCGACCACCCTGTACCGGCCCGCGACGACACGGCCCACGAGGCCGCCCGAAGCGCGAGGAGTTTGATTCGACGTGTCAACCACCGCGAGAAACGCTATCGGTTCACTGCTCCGCGGTGGCGGCGCCCGTGGCTCCCGGCATGCTGTATCCGTGTCCGACCTGGAACAGCAGGCCGTCGACGACGTCGAACCGGCCGTACACCCCGAGCGCGCGAAGCGCCGGCTCGACAAGGGCCTGCTCATCGCCAGCCTGGTCATCGCCGGCGGGCTGGTGCTCATCGCGTGGGGAATGATCTCGGCCGTCACCGGCGACGAAGGCGTCGACCGACCTGACGAGATCGAGTCGGTGTTCCCCGTCGAGAACGCCGCCCAGGTCCTGCAGCAGTCCAATGTGCGGGTCGACCTCGAGTCCGGTTTCGAAGCCGAACTGGAGATCGACGGCATCCTCCTGCCCACCAGTCGCCTCGGCGAGATCGAGGCCGAGCCCGGCCAGCAGGTCAATCTGCCGCCCACTGCGGTGTACGACGCCGGCAACGCGGTCATCTCGTTCCAGCCGGTCGAAGGGGCGCCCATCGAGGAACTCACCGAGGGCCGCCACCAGGCCCGCGTGATCTTCTGGAAGGTCGAGGACGGCCGCGACTACGCCAGGTCCTACACCTGGACCTTCGACGTCGTCTGACCAGGTACTCGCCCGCCGAGCAGCCGACCCCCGGTCGCGTGACGGTGCAGATTCGAAACGAGCCCTCTTTCCGATCCGACTCGACCACTCGGTCGCGGCGGTAGCCCCTGTCGCCGACGACAGCCGGTGCTCGCTCGGGCTCAGACGATCTTGGACCCGGCGCGGCCCCAGTACTTGTCCTTGAGGAGGCGCTTGTAGAGCTTGCCGGTGGGCAGACGGGGCATCTCGTCGATGAGATCGACGCTGCGGGGGACCTTGTAGGCGGCGAGATGTTCGCGGGCATGGGCCAGGACCGAGTTCGGCAGGTCCTCGGCGTCGACGCCGTCCAGCGCTTCGACGACGGCCTTCACCTCTTCGCCCATGTCGTCGTTCGGCACACCGATGACGGCGACGTCCAGCACGCCGGGGTGCTGGATCAGCACGTCCTCGATCTCCTGGGGATAGATGTTCACCCCGCCGGAGATGATCATGAACGTGGCGCGGTCCGTGAGGTACAAGAAGCCGTCCTCGTCGAGGTACCCGACGTCGCCGAGCGCCGACCAGTTCGGGTGTTCGGGATGTTGGGAGCTGCGGGTCTTGTCGCCGTCCTTGAAGTACTCGAAGCTCATCTCCGGCAACTCGAAGTACACCAACCCCGGTTCACCCGGCGGGAGTTCGGTGCCGTCCTCGGCACAGACGTGCAGGGTTCCGAGGATGGCCTGACCGACCGTTCCGGGGTGCGCCAGCCACTGCTCGGAGTTGTTGTACGTGAGGCCGTTGAGTTCGGTGCCGCCGTAGTACTCGTGCAGGATCGGCCCCCACCAGTCGATCATCTCGTGTTTCACGCCCACCGGGCAGGGGGCGGCGGCGTGGATCGCCACCGCGTGGCTCGACAGGTCGAACTGCTCGCGTTCCTCGGCGGGTCGCTTGAGCATCCGGGTGAACATGGTGGGCACCCACTGGCTGTGGGTGACCGAGTACTTCTCGATCAGCGCCAGAGCTTCGATCGGGTCGAACTTCTCCATCATCACGACCGTGCCGCCGAGCGACTGCGTACCGGTGGTGAAGCCCAGCGGCGCCGAGTGGTAGAGCGGTGCCGGCGAGAGGTACACCGAGTCGGCGTCGAACTGGAAGACCATCGACAACAACCCGAGGAAGGGCGCGGGCTGGTCGACAGTGGTGTCGGGAAGTGGACGGGTGATCCCCTTCGGCCGCCCGGTGGTCCCGGACGAGTACAGCATCGTCGCACCCGAGGGTTGATGAGCCAACGGTTCGGCCGGGAACCGGTCGATCGCGTCCTCGTACGACTCGTAACCGTCCGCCGTACCGTCGACCATGAGGCGGATCTCGACGTTCGGCGTGTCGGCCAGCAGTTCGGTGGCCGGCTCGCGCAGCTCGGCCGACGTGACGAGCACCCGCGCCTCACAGTTGTCGACGATGTAGGCGGCCTCCTCGCCCGTGAGGTAGCGGTTGACGGTCGTGACGTAGAGACCTGAGCGGAAGCCGGCCCACACCGCCTCGAAGTAGCGCGGGTGGTTCTCCATGAAGATCGCGATGTGATCCCCACGGCGCAACCCTGCTGCGTGCATCAACTGCGCGAGGCGGTTCGACCGGTCATCGAGTTCGCGGTACGTGACCGTCTCCCCCGAGCCCCCCATGATGACAGCCGGCTTGTCCGGCGTTTCCTTCGACCAATGTCCCGGATACATCCCCCACTCCTCTGCTCGGTCGGACGAGCGTCGCGCACCCGCGGCCCGGTGACAACCCCCTGTCAGTCGCGGCGCGGCAGTTCGCCCGTGGCGAGGAGGTGCTCGAATCCTTGTTCGTCGAGGATCGGAACCTCGAGTGACTCGGCCTTCGTGAGCTTGCTCGCGCCGGGCGACTCACCGACCACGAGGGCAAAGGTCTTCTTGCTGACGCTCCCCGGGCTCTTCCCGCCCCTGGACGTGATGGCCTCGGCGGCCCCGTCGCGGGAGTAGCCGGCGAGAGTTCCGGTGACCACCACGGTCTTGCCGTCGAGGGTCTGTGGCTCGGTCGGTTCGGCGGCCACCGCGCCGGGGTCGCCGAAGTCGACCTCTGCCGCCCGCAACCGTTCGACGAACGCCTGGTTCGCGGGCTGGTCGAACCACTCACGGACGGTGGTGGCGATGACCCCTCCCACGCCATCGACGGCGGCGAGCTGCTCCTCGCTGGCAACCATGATGTTGTCGAGGCTGCCGAACGCGCGCGTCAGCGCCTCGGACGCAGCCGGCCCGAGGTGCCGTACCCCGAGGGCGGTGAGGAGCTTCGGCAGCGGCCGGGACGTCGAGCCGGAGATGGCGTCGACCAGGTTCTGGGCGCTGGTGGCACCGACCCGCTCGAGTTCGACGAGCTGTTCGACGGTGAGCGAGTACAGGTCGGACGAGTCGCGGATGAGGTCGGCGGCGGTGAGCTTCTCGACCATCTGCTCACCCAGACCTTCGATGTCCATCGCCCCACGCGATGCGAAGTAGGAGATCTTCTGGTCACGCTGCGCAGGACAGTCGGGAGCGATGCACCGGGTGTCGGCCTCGTCGGCGGGCCGGACGAGCGGGTTCCCGCAGCTCGGGCAGTGGGTGGGGAACGACCACGGCTCGGCCCCTTCGGGCCGCAGCGAGAGCACGGGGCCGAGCACCTCGGGGATGACGTCGCCGGCCTTGCGGACCGTGACCGTGTCGCCGGGACGCACGTCTTTGAGCGCCACCTGGTCCTGGTTGTGGAGGGTGGCCATGCCGACGGTGGAGCCGCCGACGAACACCGGCTCGAGGACGGCGAAGGGCGTGGCCCGTCCGGTGCGCCCCACGGAGACCTGGATGTCGAGGAGCTTCGTGGTGCGCTCCTCTGGCGGGAACTTGTAGGCGATGGCCCATCGCGGCGCCCGCGAGGTGAACCCGAGGAGATCGCGTTGTTCGGTGGCGTCCACCTTCACGACCACCCCGTCGATCTCGTAGTCGAGGTCGTGCCGCTGCTCCTGCCACCGCAGACAATGGGCGACGACGTCCTCGATCGTGGTGTAGGTGCGCACGTGCTCGTTGACCGGGAATCCGAGCGCGCGGAGCCCCTCGAGGGTGGCGACGTGGCTCGACTGGTCGAGGGTGTCGGCGCCCACCCCGGCCACCTCGCCGAGTTGGTAGCTCCAGAACGACAGCTCGCGTCGGGCCGTGGCCCCGGCGTCCTTCTGGCGGAGACTGCCGGCCGCCGAGTTGCGCGGGTTGACGAAAGGCTTGTCGCCGTCGGCCAGGGCCCGCTCGTTCAGCCGGTCGAAGGCGGCGCGCGTCATGTACACCTCGCCACGCACCTCGAGCACCTCGGGCGCACCGGCAATCGACGCGGGAACGTCGGCGATGGTGGCGACGTTGGCGGTGACGTCCTCGCCCACCCGACCGTCGCCGCGGGTGGCGGCCTGCACGAATCGGCCGCTCTGGTAGCGGAGGCTGATGGCGAGCCCGTCGAACTTCAACTCGCACACCCAGGTGGGCTCGGCTCCGTCGAGGCCCCTCAGCACACGGTCTGCCCAGGCGAGCAGTTCGTCTTCGTCCATCGCGTTGTCGAGGCTCATCATCGGCACGGAGTGCTCGACGGGATCGAAGGTGGCGCTGATGGCCCCGCCCACACCGTGGGTCGGCGAATCGGCGACCACCAGCTCGGGGTGATCGGCTTCGATGCGCCGGAGCTCACGGACCAGTTCGTCGTAGTCGGCGTCGCTGATCTCCGGGTCGTCGAGGGTGTGGTACCGCTCGTTGTGGTGGGCGATCAGCGCCCTCAATTCGGTGGCGCGTTCAGCGGGGGGCGCGTCGCTCATCGGGAACAACGATACGACGAGGGTGTGGCGGTCGGCGGACGCCGCGTCAGGCGCCGAGAGCGAACCGTGAAGCCTGTGCCTGGTCCTTCACCCGCTGGCCCACCTCGGAAGTGAGCCGCGCGACGCGACGCGCCACCGAGACCGAGTGTGACCCGAGCCCGCAGGTGGGCGAGACGAGGCTCTGCCGGCGGAGCACCGAGACGTCACAGCCCAGGTCGACCAGCTCGCACCACAGGTCGCTCAGGCTCCGCCATGGCCGCTCGGCGCTCGGTGGGATCGGTCCGCCGGTCTGGGTGACACCCCAGGCCACGATGCCGCCCTCTTCGAAGAACCGCTGCAGGTAGCCGGCCCAGTCGAGCACGGCCATGGTGGCCGGAATCGACAGCACCCTCGGACCGGCGGTGAGCATGGTGGCGACATCACTCGAGCCACAGCAGTGCAGACCGGTCAGCACCGACGACGGCACCGCAGCCATGGCCGTGGACATGAGATCGACGGCGAGGTCCGGTGGCACCGGGAAGTCGGGCTCCATGAGGTCGACGAGAGCAGGCTCGTCGAGCAGCAGCAACTGCGGTGAGTTGGGCAGCGCCTCGTGGAGCAGCCAGGAGAACTCGGCCACGTGGTGGCGCACCGCCTGGGCGGCGAGCTCGAAGGCCGGTTCGTCGGCGAGGCCCGCCCGGACGAGAGCCACACCCAAGGTCACCGGCCCGACGAACTGCCACTTGACGGCCGCCCCGTCGAGGTGGATCTTCCGTGCGAGGTCGAGGAACGAGCGCAGGCCGCCGAACGCCTCGTTGTCGAGATCTGTCGAGATGACGCCGCCGTCGGCCAGTCGAGCCGGATCGATGGCCATGCTCCCGTACTGACCGAACGAGACACCCGGCAGGCCGGCGATCGCCTGGGCGACCATGGCCTCGGCCGGAGAGCGTCGGGGCAGAGTGGGAACCGTGGCGATGTCGAACTCGGCCATCGAGAACGCGGCCGCGGCGTCGGCGTCACGATGCGGCAGGGATCCCATCCCGAACGAGAGACCGTCGCGGAACGGAGACTTGACACGCGCGCCCCGGGTTGGCTGCGTCACCTCGGCCACGTCGTCACCCCATTTCGAACCCATGTCGTCCCCATCCGATGTTCGCACCGCCTGCGCGCCGACGACGAATCGACCCGTCGATTCCCTCGCGAGATCCTCACCTGGCGCGGCGCTCATGCCGGCCACGTTGGCCGCAACGGGGCTCCGTCGGCAAATCTGTAGCCCGATGAAGTCGAAGGACACGATCGCGGACTGGCTGCCGTGGGTGGCTCGAGCTGCCTGGCTGGCCGTCGCTCTGGCGGGCGGCGCCGCCGTCGACGCCGCAGTGACCGATCGGAGCGACGCAGTGCGTTGGACGGCCACCGTGGGCGGCTGGTCGATCTGGGGCGTCTGTGCAGCCGCGCTGGTGATCGCCGCTGTCCGCTCGCTCACTGCGATCCGCCTCCTCGCCCCGCTCGCCCTCGGGGCCACGCTCGCCGCCGGCCTCGGTGGCGCGACCGCGGTCCAACTGATCGGACTCGGCATCCCTGCCTTCGTCACGGTCGCGGCGGTGTTCAGCGCCGAGTTCGGACGAACCTACGTCCAGGCATCGGCCTATGGAGACGAGCAGCGGCTCCTCTTGCGCGCCCCGGTGGCCGCGGGGACCGCGGCGGTCGTCATGTGGACGATCTGGGCAGCAGTTCTGCTGGCCGGGCCACTCCTGCTGGCCGCGCGCTCCTGGGTCGCCGGGGCGATCCTGACGTTCATCGCCGTGGCCATGACGGCCCTGGTCACCCCGAGTTGGCACCGACTGTCGCGCCGATGGCTCGTCTTCGTGCCCGCCGGCCTCGTCCTCCACGACCCAGTGGTCCTGCACGACACGGTGATGCTGCGCACCGACCAGGTGCGCTCGATCCGTCTCGCCCCCGCCGACACCCAGGCGGCCGACCTCACCGGACCGGCGAGTGGGTATGCCCTGGAGGTGGCGACCTCCGAGACGATCACCGCCGTGTTCGCGGCAACACCGCAGGAGCGCAACGGGCGGGCGATCCACCTCACCGCCTTCCTGGTCTGCCCCAGCCGCCCCGGCCGGGCCCTCGAGGTGGCCGGGGAACGACGGCTACCGGTCGAATAGCTGCCGGTCAGCGGGCGATTCCGCCACCGAGGACGCGGGTGTCGCTCTCGTCGTAGAGCACCACGCTCTGTCCCGGTGCGACACGTCGCTGCGGCTGCTCCCACCGCAGATGAACGGTGGTCCCGTCGACGGTGGCCTC
>CBFCWZ010000172.1:0-8007 GCA_965601935.1 uncultured Ilumatobacteraceae bacterium | reverse complement strand
GGGTCACCAGGCGGTTCCGCCGAGCGACGAGATGGCGGCGAGCACGGCGGGCGCGGGAGGCGAGGGGTCACCAGGCGGTTCCGCCGAGCGACGAGATGGCGGCGAGCACGGCGGGCGCGATCGCGAGGAGGACGAACGAGGGAAGTGTGCAGACGACGAGAGGGAAGGAGAGGCGCACGGGGAGGCGTCTGGCGTCGGCCTCGTCCTGCCGCCGACGGGATCGGCGCGCCTCGGCGGCGAGCTGTTCGAGGGCCGGTGCCAGCGGTAGGCCGTAGCGGTCGGCCGGCCCGATCAGGTCGACCACGGCCCGCGCCTCGCGGCCCAGCAGGTCGGGTAGGGCCTCCAGTGCATCGGCCGGGGGCTGGCCGCGGTCGAGACGCGCCATGGCCTCGGCGAACGCGGGGCGGGCCGATGGCGGAGCTGTTGCCGACAGGTGCTCGATCGCCTGCCGGGTGGTGAGCCCGGCACGTATCACGATCACGAGGAGTTCGACCGTGTCGGGGATCGATCGCTCGGCCGCGCCATGTGCGTTCCGAACGGAGAGCCAGGGCCGGAGCGCGGTCCGGTCGGCTCGCTCGAGGCGCGGCTGGTTCGATCGGCGCGTCCGGGGCGGAATCACCGCGCTGCCGGCGATGGCGAGGGCGGCGAACGAGAGGAGGAACGTCAGCTCACCCATGCGTGCGCCTTCACGATGCGGCCCATCCACCACCAGCCGGCGACGTTCGCGACACCACCGAGGATCAGGAGGACGAACCCGCTGGGCGAGGTCACCACGGCACGTACGCCGGGATCACCGGCAACCAGAAACGTCAGCGCGCCGATCGGGAGCAACGTCATGACGCGGGCCGACAACCTGGCCTGGGCGCTCTGGGCAGCCCGCTCCTCGAGGTCGGCGGCGCGGGCGCGCAGTGTCGCCGCGGCGCGGTCGAGCGGTTCGGCGGCGGGCCCACCCACGGCCGCGCTGGCCAGCAGCACACTTCGCACCAGATCGAGGTGCGAGCTGTCCGGTTGCAGTCCGCCGAGCACTGTGCACAACTCGCCGCCGCGGGCCAGTGAGCGGCGGAGGTCGGCAGTCGCGCGTGCGAGCGGCAGCTCGGAGGGGATGACCGTCGCAAGGGCTCCGCGCAGCGTGGCGCCGGCTCTCAACTGCCGGCTGATGTCGGCCGCCCAGGCTGCGCTCGCGCCCGGATGGATCGGACCCGTGGCGATGTCCGTGTTCGCCGAGCCTGTGTTGCCCCTTCTTCGATCCCGGTGAGCCGTCCGGCCAGGTCGGAGCGCGACGAGGATGCAGCCCGCGGCGACGAGTCCGGCAACGATGCTCATCGAGCGGTCCGGGCCCGCGAGGCCGGGGCGTGGCGCAGCAGCCTTCCACCGGTCGTCACGGCGAGAGTCGTGACGGCGAGTCTCGGATCGTCGGGCGCGGGCATGTCGACCTCCGCCACCGACTCGATCACCCGGCGACCGTCCGGACGCCGGGCGACCTGGATGACGGCGTCGACCGAACGTGTCAGCTGTTGGCGGATGGCGGACAGCGGCCAGGCGGGCGCTGCCTGCATCATCAGTGTCTCCAGGCGGTAGAGGGCATCGAGCGGGCCATTGGCGTGGCACGTGCTGAGAGAGCCGTCGTGTCCGGTGTTGAGGGCCTGTACCAGCCCGAGGACCTCGTCGCCGCGCACCTCACCGACCACCAGCCGGTCGGGTCGGAGACGGAGAGCGGCGCGCACCAGAGCCGCCAGGCCGATGGCCGCAGGCCCGTCCGGTGACGGAGGGCGCGCCTCGAGCCGTACGACGTGCCCGCCGCCCACCGGCAGCTCGGCCGTGTCCTCGATGACCACCGTCCGCTCGGCCGGGTCGAGACAGGCCAGGAGCCCTGCGACGAGCGATGTCTTGCCCGAAGATGTGGCCCCCGAGACGATGAGGTTGCACCGACTGTCGAGCAGTTCGCTGCACAACTCGACTCCGGCGCGGTCGGCGAAGTCGCTCAGGGGGCGCGGCTGTGGGGGAAATCGCCGAATCGAGAGGCACGGTCCGTCCACCGCGAGCGGAGGCACCACGGCACAGACCCGTGAACCGTCGGGGAGGCGGGCGTCGACGATCGGCGACGTCGAGTCGACCCGCCGGCCGAGCGGGGCGAGAACCCTTTCGACGAGCTGGGTCACGTCTTGGCCCTCGAGGTGGCCCTCGGGCTGCAGCGTGCCGCCGCGTTCCACCCAGATCTGCGCGCCCGCGTTCACGAGCACCTCGGTGACCTCGCGATCGTGAAGGAATCGCTCCAACTCCCCGAGTCCCTGAAGCCGGGCGAGGACGGTCGAGGCCAGCTCCGCGCGGATGGCAGCGGTGGCGAGTGGCGCGAGACGGCGAACCTCCTGATCGACGAGCGTGTCGACGGAACCCGTGCGGCCGCGCACCGCCGCACACACGGCGTCGACTGTGCTCCCGGGCGAACTCATGCCGCCACCTGCCGTGCCGCCTTGCGCAGCGAGTGGGGCATGCGGACCGCGAGGAGACCGGCATCGACCGCCCGGCTGACCCTGGTGTCGTACGGGACCTCGGCGACGACCGGAACCTGAAGTGCGGAACTGACGTCGCGGGCGCGCAGCGCCCGACCGGGTTCGCGCATGAGGATGACCCCGCTCGGACGGTGGCTCAGCGCCCGGACCGCAGCGAGTGAGAGGTAGCACGATCGGATCACCAAGAGGTCTCGATCGGCGTGGCGGAGGAGCCCGGCCGGTGGCGGGGTCGCCCCCGCGTCGACCACCACCATGCCATCGAGGTCCCGGCCCCAGCTCTGCAGCCACGCGCCCAGTTCGTCCCATCGCGTGGACGGCCCGCGCTGCTCACGAGGCGAGCGCTGGGGGAGGAGGAGGGTGTCGGAGTCGACCTCCACCGTGAGGTCGCGGAGGTGCTCGGCGGGGGCGTCGCTGCCGAGCCAGTCCAGGACCCCGGGCCGGTCTCCCACGTCGAGGCCGAGAGCCGTGGCGATGTCGCCGGCGAGGTCGACCAGAAGGGAGCGAGTCGTGAGCAGGCCCAACGAAGTGGCGATGACTGTGGTGCCGCTGCCGCCCTTGGCCGACCAACAGATGGTGATCATGTGTCCTCCTCCGGCACGAAGCCGCGGATGGGTTCATCCAGGAGGAAGTCGGCAGGCGGCAACGTATCCACGGAGGGATGCGACGGCAACGTCGCCGCCCCGGTCGGCGGCAGGATCGACGGGCGGGGGCGGTGACCCGGTCAGCCGAGATCGACCAGCGCGGCGTCGAGGGAGTTGTTCGCCAGCCGGGTGATGCCGTCGAGGTCGAGCCCGGCCCACTCCCAGGCCCGCTCGTACTCGTCGAGCAGGGAGGTCTGGAACATCGGTGGGTCGTCGCTGCCCAACGTGACCGTGAGGCCGGCGTCGAGCATGGCCGGCAACGGGTGTTCCGCTGGATTGTCGACGGCGCGCAGGGCGAGATTCGACCCGGGGCACACATCACAGGGGATCCCCCGCTCGACGAGAAGGGCGACGACGGCGGGGTCCTGCATCGCGCCGATGCCGTGCTGGATGCGGATCGCCCCGAACTGCTCGACGGCGAACCGCACCTCGTCGGCACCTCCGTGCTCGCCAGCGTGAGAGACGGCAGGGATCCCGTGCGCCCGGGCCGCGTCGTAGATGGGGGAGAAGTCATCGGTGTTCCACGTGTCGGCGGGACCACCCATCCCGACGGCCACGATGTGGTCGAGGTCGTGGGCGAAGACCTCCTCCATCGCCTCGGCGCAACGGGCTGCCGGAAGGTGTGGTGAGACGTCGGGGATCAGGCCCCACGAGATGCCGGTCGCAGCGGCCGCCGCGGTGCAGCCGTCGACGATGCCGTCGTGGATGGGTGCCCAGCGTGCCCCGTTCTCGACGATGTGTCCGGTGGCCGAGACGTGGAACTCGACGTGGACCGCGCCCTGCCGGTGGGCGGTCGTCAGATAGCGCTCGGCGACGAGCGAGAAGTCGTCGGGCGTGCGCAACAGACCGAGCACGGTGAAGTAGCGCTCGAGGAACATCGGGAAGCCGTCGAAGCGGTACCACTCGTCGATGCCGGCCTTGTCATCCGCAGGTGGTTCGACGCCGTGTCGTTCGGCCAAGGTGAGCAGTGTCGCCGCGTCGACCGTGCCCTCCAGGTGCACGTGCAACTCGGCCTTCGGCATCGCTCGTACGGCGTCTCGGGGGAAGTCGCTCCGGCCTGGCATCGCCGCATCTTCACACGTCCCGCTCCGCACTCCTGTCGCCCGGCTTGTACGCTCGCCCTCGGAGGTGTCCGAGTACCTGGTGGGCTCCGCCGCCTTCAAAGCGGTTGGGGCGGGCGATCCCCGCCCGGCGGGTTCGATTCCCGTCCACCTCCGCCACGACGTCCCTGGGCGTCCACCGAAGGCCATGGAATGGCTCCTGAGCTGGGAGAATGTCCATCGGCGTTCATGGGCGCTCAGGGACGTTCATGGAGTGCAACTCTCAGTGTAACTCTCAAGGCTTGGCCCCATCTGCGCTAGCGTTGGGTGGGGTACAGCAGTGGGAGGTTCCGCCGTGCCCCGTGCTCCTCGCGGCAAGAGAGTCCGCGATCCGTCACACGGATCGTTCGTCGTGGTCAATCGCGCTCCGCGGGGTCAACCCGACCCCTACTTCGACGCGGCGCGCAACGTGTGGGTCGCTCCGTGGCGGAAGGCCGATGGCCGGCTCGGCAAGCCGACCGGCCGAACGCGGGCCGCTGCAGAGGCATCCCGCAATCGCCACATCGCCGACGAGGCGGCGGACGCCAAGCTCGGGCCGCTGGCCGACGGGTTCCACGCCGGCACCACGTTGGCCGAGCTCGGCAGGTGGTGGTTGGATCACGTTGCCGTGCATCGGGTTCGCGTGACGACCTGGTCGACGTACGACAAGCAGTTGCGGCTCGTCGGTGCCCGGTTGGGCAATGTGCCCGTTCGGAAGCTGCGGGCCGACCAGGTCGCCACGATGGTGTCCGAGCTGGCGAAGTCCGGTTCGCCGTCGCGTGCACGAAACGTACGAGCTCTGCTCGCGCAGGTGCTCGACGAGGCGGTGAATCTCGGTCTCGCCGACCTCTGGTCGTTCGTCGATCAGCGAACGGTCGGGGTCGGTGCGGCGATCCGTGCGTTGCACGATGCCCCGCTTCCGACGCGGCCTGCGACCGGTGTCGATGAGCTCGGGTCCCGCCTCGCCGATGCGTGCCGCTGGGTGGTTGACAACGCCATCGTTTCCCGTGGAGACGGTGGAGCGAAACCGACGCCGTGCCGAGAAGGTGCTACGACCATTCCCGCCGGTCTTCGTCCACGGCGACCTGCACATCGAGCACGTCTTCGTTGACGGGGACGAAGTCAGCGGGATCATCGACTGGTCCGAAGCACGCCAGGGCGACGCGCTGTTCGTTCGACCTCGCATCGCTCACCCTGGCCAACGAAGCACACCTCGACGATCTCCTCACCGGCTACGGCAACAGCGTCGATGTCGACATGATCCGAGCGTGGTGGTCGTGGCGATGCCTGGTCGTGATTCGCTGGCTATCGGAGAACGGCTATGGGGACCCGCAAGCCTTTCCCGAGGTCGCCGTGCTGCGATCCCACGCCTGACTTCACCCACTCGATATTGCGCGGCCGCATGCTCGCACGGACCCGCCCCATCGCGGCACGTAGTTGGGGGCGTTTCCACTCGATATCGCACCTCAGACCGAAGTGGCCGAGCGCTGGCGGATGTGACTACAATCATGGTCATGTCTGAGACGTTGCCGCTCGCACAGGTCAAGTCGAAGTTCTCCGAGATGGTCGACCGAGTCGAACACACCCACGACCGCATCGTGGTCACCCGCAACGGCCGACCCGCAGCGGTGATGATCAGCCCCGACGAACTCGCCTCACTCGAAGACACCCTCGAGTTGCTCTCCGACCCGGAGGCGAGGCGAGAACTCGACGAGGCACGGCGGGCCGCCAACGACGGCGACTTCATCACCGGCGACGAACTTCGCGCCCGCTTCGCATCGAAGTGACCGAGCACGACCCTGCCTACGAGCTCAGGGTCACCGCACCGGCTCAGCGTCACCTCGGGCGTCTCCCCGAAGGCACCGCAGCAGCGATCGTTGAGTTCATGCTGGGTGCGCTCGTCGAAGGTCCCCACCGTGTCGGTGGGCGGCTCCAACGCGAACTCGCCGGACTGCACTCGGCGCGACGCGGCGCCTACCGGGTGGTCTACGAGATCGACGAAGACCGGCACGCCGTCATCGTGCTGCGCATCGACCACCGCTCCCGCGTCTACCGGATCCCGTAGCGGCACGCATGTTCTTCAATCCCTCCGCCCGACGCAGCCACCCATCGCGGCATACCGATGCGCTCGGCCAGGTGCGCGAGAACGCGCGTATCGGAAGCGCCTGGCCCACGGTCGGCGATGAGGCGATCTTCCCAGCCGGATCCTTGTTGCTTGGGCTTTCCAGTGGTTGCCTCGCTCGGCGTCGATGGGTACTCGACGTCTACCGTGGCGGCGTGACGAAGCAGCCGGTCCGGTACCTGTCGGCGGAGGAGGACAGTGCCCGGTGGCTCGAGTTCGGTTTCCGCAATGACGACATCGTCATCAGCACCCGTTCCAAGTCCGGCACGACCTGGGTCCAAATGATCTGTGCGCTGCTGATCTTCGACACGCCCGATCTCCCGCGGCCGCTTGCCGAGCTGTCCCCTTGGCTTGACTGGCTTGTCCTGTCGAAGACCGATCTCTTCGAAGACCTCGAGGCGCAGACCCACCGCCGATTCATCAAGACCCATACGCCGCTCGACGGGCTGCCGAACGATGATCGAGTCACGTACATCGTCGTCGCGCGGCACCCACTCGACGCAGCCGTGTCGCTCTACCACCAGAGCCACAACATCAACCGCCAACGCATCGCGGAACTCACCGGCAATCCCGAACTCGCCAAACCCAAGAAGATGCTGCCGCTCGATGAATGGCTCCTGAGCTGGATCGAATCGGATGCAACCGCACAGGACGAGCTCGAGTCGTTCAACGGTGTG
The DNA here is from genome assembly GCA_965601935.1 of uncultured Ilumatobacteraceae bacterium. Lineage (GTDB taxonomy): Bacteria > Actinomycetota > Acidimicrobiia > Acidimicrobiales > Ilumatobacteraceae > CBFCWZ01. The sequence goes on along the minus strand of CBFCWZ010000172.1, from coordinate 978 downwards.
TTCCACCATCTCACCGACGCATGGAGTCGGAAGGATGAGTTCAACATCGTGCTCGTGCACTTCGCCGATCTTCTGCACGACCTGAACAGTGAGATGCAGCGGATCGCCGCTCTCCTCGGGATCGATGTAGCGATCGAGCGGGTCGACGAACTCGCTCGCGCCGCGACCTTCGATTCGATGCAGGCCAACGGCGACAAGCTCGCGCCGGACCCTTCAGCGGTCCTGCTGGACAAGAGCCGCTTCTTCCGCTCCGGCCGATCCGGAGCCGGCACTGAAGGCCTGAGTGCGGGCGCTCTCGCTGCGTACCACTCCCGGGCATCTCGAACGGCACCACCCGACCTCCTCACATGGCTGCACCGAGGCTGACCGCGATCGCCCATATCAACACCAACGCGCAACGTCCGAGACCGCTCGGGTACCTCACGGGTGTGCTCGGCACCCGCACGGGAATGTGCACCGGCGGGGCCCACGCCGATACCGCTTTGGTTGCCCTGCGCCCCCTTCCGGATCCCGGACGGGTCTGAGGCCGTCGCGGTGCTGAGAGCATCGATCGGTGGACGGACCCGACCGCTACCAATCGAGTCCGGTGTCGATGTCGAGCCGCATGAGTTCGATAGCGCCATCGGTCGCGAGTTGGCCGATGACCGAGAAGCCCGGCACCATTGTCCCTGGCATCACGAGTACCCGGTAGTCGTCTCGCACCGGAATCAGTCGAGGTAGATCGTCAAGATCGACGGCAGAGCGATCGACGATGCGAATGAGCTGAAGACCTGGAAGTCGTTCGTCGACGGTTCGCCGTTCGGCCCACGATCGGTACGGAGTTGTCGATCGAGGTCTTCTATGAACCTCGGCGTCGCACGCACGACGCGTCGGTTGGGGCTCACTTCTGGTTGGGAGCAGACTCGGTTTCGTCGATGTGCTGCTCGAGGCGACGACGCACTCGTTCGAGGAACTCGGCGGGCACTTCGCTGAGGTCGG
>CBFCWZ010000171.1:0-8033 GCA_965601935.1 uncultured Ilumatobacteraceae bacterium | reverse complement strand
CGGACGACGAGGATCCGGCTCACGACAACTCGGTCATCTCGCGCTCGACCCGATCGGCGAACTCGTCGCGGCGGGCAGCGCTCGTCGGTTCGTGGGAGCCGAGCCATCGGGTTCGGGCCTGCAGCCCGCAGCTCATCCGGAGTGCGCGGGTGAGGGTCCGGCGGCCGTTGTCGTTGCGGGCGGCAACCTTCCAACGCGGCTCGTGGTAGGTGGCGACGCCGACGATGTGTCGGATGCCGGTGAGGGCCGGCCGGACCTTGCCCTGCGCGTTGAAGCCGAAGCCCACACCGGGGACGAGTACCCGCTCGAACCAGCCCTTCAGGATGGCCGGGAGGCCACTGGCGACGGTCGGGTAGACCACGACGAGGGCGTCGGCAGCCGTGACGAGGGCCGCCTGCTCGGCGACCTGCTCGGACACGACGGGTTCGTCGCCGTGGTACGCCTCCCGCTCGGCGGGACTCATCGCCGCGTTGAAGCCGATCGCATACAGATCGACGACGGTGACCTCGTGGCCGGCTGCGAGGAGCCCCGACTCGGCTCGCCGGGCGAGTTCGTGGGTGTACGAGTCCGGATCCGGATCGGCGAGGAGAAGGAGGGTGCGCATCAGTTGGCCGCCGGTGGCAGACGGGCTTCGAGGGTGTTGCGAACCGCCGGCCATTCCGGCGCGGTGATCGAGTACATCGCGCTGTCACGGAGCCTGTCGCCGTCGCCGGGTACCGCCGAGGGACGGTGGCGGCGCAGGACGCCCTCGAACGTTGCGCCGATGCGCTCGATCGCGAGGCGGCTGCGTTCGTTGCGGGCGTCAGTGCAGATGGCCACCCGCTGCACGCCCCACCCGTCGAAGGCGTGGGTCAGCAGCATGAGTTTGGCCTCGGTGTTGATGGGTGTTTGCTGCGCCTCGGCAGCGAGCCAGGTGCCGCCGATCTCCACTTCGTCGGGGTCGCCGCGGCCGAGCGACCAGCGCGGGTCGAGGAAGCGGGTGGCCCCGACGATCGCTCCGTCGGGGAGCCGGCGCTGCACGAACGGGGCGACCTGGAGGGCCTCGGCCTGGTCGAGCAGCCAGTCGACGTACGCCCGGGCGTCGGCCTCGCCGTCGGGCACCCAGGTCCAACCGAACGTGCTGCGGTCGCCCGAGCCGGCAACGGCCAGTTCCGGTGCGTGGTGACGTTGCAGTGGTTGCAGGTGCACGTGGTGGCCGAGCAGGTCGTCCGCGTCGAGGCGGCGTGACGTGGCTCCGGCACCCATCGCCGTCACCGTACCGATGTACCGTGCCCGGATGTCGCACGCTTCGTCGCATTCCGACGCCGCTGAGCGGTCGTCGGCGGACCTGTTCGACCACGATCCGATCCTCCCTCCCGACCCCGTCGACGACGAGGGGAACGCCCCAGAGGTCCTCCACGACCGGGAGTACCGGGTACGCGCCTTCCGCCTGGCCGACGACCGGGTCCTGCTCCGTGGCGCGGTCCGTGATCAGAAGCCGCCGGGGCTCTACGTCGACGACCCTGATCCGATCACGGTCCACCACATGCAGATCGATCTCGAGGTGGCCTACCCGTTCCTCGAGATCGTGAAGGCCGACGTGCGCCTGCTCACCCATCCGAACCAGGAGTGCCCCCACATCGAGGAGCACTACCAGAACCTCGTCGGCCTCTCGATCGCCCGCGGGTTCACCCACAAGGTGCGCGAGCTCTTCGGCGGGCCGAGGGGGTGCACCCACACCACCGCGCTGTTGCAGGCGATGGCACCCGTCGCGGTCCAGGTGATCTGGTCCCTGCGGTCGTCCGACGCCAAGAAGAGCGACGGGCCCGCCCGGCAACCCACTCCGGAGGAACGCACGGCGATGTGGCAGATGAACCTGAACACCTGCCACGTGTGGGACGCCGAGGGGGAGTGGGTGGCCCATCTCGAAGCCGGTGGATCGATGCCACCGCCGGTCTGGATCGAGGAGCGGATGATCAAGCTCGGCAAGAAGCCCGAGGACTGGGCGAAGTGGATGGCCGACTGACGAGCGGAGCGGCTTCTGCGATTCGGGGGGTGGCGAACGGCTCCTCACCTGGCAGAATGGCGACCCCCATGGTGGTCATAGCTCAACAGGTAGAGCACCAGGTTGTGATCCTGGCGGTTGGGGGTTCAAGTCCCCTTGGCCACCCAGCGCAGTGATGCGTTGGCTCGACAGGGCGTCGGAGGCGAGATCCTCCGCTACCCTGTCGAGCCGCTCGCTTCTCTAGCTCAATTGGCAGAGCAGTGGACTCTTAATCCATTGGTTCTGGGTTCGAGTCCCAGGGGAAGCACCGAAGGCCCGCCGTTCGGCGGGTCGTTTCGCGTTGTAAGGGACTCTCGTTCTGGGTGCGGCTGGCGTCGGGAACCGAACGGATCTGCACCCAGAAGCGGTGGGTCCAGGCGACGGGCACGGCCGGAGTGGAGGGCGGGCGCGGCGCTCCGCCGGGCTACCGGCTCCAGTGCTGTTGTTCGCGGTAGCGGCCCATGCTGAGTGGCGTGGAGGACTGGCGGCGCTGGCGGCTGCCCGTGGTGCGCATGAACACGAGCGCGGCTCCCACGAGGGAGAGCGCCGACACGAGGATCGTCACGAACAACCGATCGTTGGCGAGTTCGGGGAAGACCGCTGTCCAGGTGTCGTCGGACACGTTGGAGAGAACGGCAAACGGCACGAACCAGCCGAAGAAGGGGAACAACAACCCGAGTGCGAGGAGGCTGAGGCTGAGAGCGAGTGTCCGCTCGCCCGGCTCGGGCCGCAGGATGAGCCCGACGAGGAAGAGCAGACCCCCGAGGCCGGCCGACACCTTCCAGACCCACCCGATGGCCGAGTTGAGGCTCGACAACACGGTGACCTCCTGGACCGGGACCACGATGCCCGACTCGTTCGCCACCCGCTCGTCCCGGACGATCTGCACTTGCTCGGCCGGAGTGACCAGAACCGGCGGGGTGTGTTCGCCGATGACGGTGGCGTGCGCCTTCTCGACGACATCGCTCATCAGCGCGGCGCCGGCGTCGAGGAGGGCGATCTGCTCGATGAACTCCTTCAGCTGGGTCGACGAGACCTGCAGGACCGGTGCGTCGTTGGAGGCGATGAGCGTGGCGAGTTCGCCACGGATGTCGTCGTTGTCCAGCACAGCGGCCGCGACCGAGTCGTCGGAGGAGGGGCTGAACGCCACCCGCTCCAACCAGAACGCACTGATCGCGACTGCGACCAGGACGCCCGCCACGAGCAGGAACATTCCTGCAAGAGATCTCCGCACCGGGAGAGTCTGCCAAAAAACGGGCCGTATCCTGCACCTGTGACTCGTCCAAGCCTCCCCCGCATGCTCGTTCGAGGCCTGTTCCGCCGCTGTCCCTGGTGTGGCGGCCGCGGTGCGTTCTTCGACGGCTGGTTCAAGAAGTCCAAGGCCTGCCACAGCTGTGGCCTCGAGTGGCGTCGTGACGATGTCGGTTTCGAGCTGGGCGCGGCGGCGATCGCGATGATCATCTGCCTGGGGCCGCTGGTGGTCGCTCTCGGCATCACGGTGGCCATCACCTGGCCCGAGATGGAGATCGTGCCGATGTTGATCGTGCTCGGTACGGGTGCGATCATCCTGCCGCTGCTGCTCAACCCCAGCTCGTACACCATCTGGCAGGCGATCGACATCCTGATGCGCCCCGTCGAGCCGGAGCACTTCGTGGACTCCACGGAGGGGGCCGACGCATCCGACACGTCCGATGCATCCGATGCATCCGACGCGTCCGCACCGGAGTCGGCCAACGGCAACTCCGGCTGACGGCGACCGGGAGCATTCGTCGGGCGTTCGTCTTCCGGATGCTTGAACGAACAGTCGTTCGTTCGTTACACTGATGTCATTCGATCACCCGAGGGTGATCTCACCACGATCTGACAGATCCCCGACAGGCGGTGTGACACCCCATCTCTACGGTGCTCACCATCACCTGAAACGGCCCGCCGGGCCCGAAGAGCACAGCGAAAGAGAGACATCGGATGAGCAACGACCGCGAGAAGGCGCTCGACATGGCGCTGTCCCAGATCGACAAGCAGTTCGGGGCGGGGGCCATCATGAAGATGGGCGATCGCACCGGGATGGAGATCGAAGCGGTGCCCACCGGGGCGCTCTCGCTCGACCTGGCGCTCGGCGTCGGAGGTCTCCCACGGGGCCGCATCACCGAGATCTACGGCCCGGAGTCGTCGGGCAAGTCCACCCTCGCCATGCACGTCGTGGCCGAGGCCCAGCGCAATGGCGGCGTGTGCGCCTACATCGACGCCGAGCACGCGATGGACCCCGTCTACGCCGCCGCCATCGGGGTCGACGTCGACGAGTTGCTCATCTCCCAGCCCGACACCGGTGAACAGGCCCTCGAGATCGCCGACATGCTGTGCCGTTCGGGGGCCATCGACGTGCTCGTCATCGACTCCGTGGCCGCCCTCACGCCCCGCGCCGAGATCGAGGGCGAGATGGGCGACACCCACGTCGGCCTCCAGGCCCGCCTCATGAGCCAGGCCCTCCGCAAGCTCACCGGCAACCTCAGCAAGACCAAGACCATCGCCATCTTCATCAACCAGCTCCGCGAAAAAATCGGAGTCATGTTCGGGTCTCCAGAGACGACGCCGGGTGGGCGGGCGTTGAAGTTCTACTCGTCGGTTCGGCTCGACATCCGACGGATCGAGGCTCTCAAGGACGGCGCCGAGGTCGTCGGCAACCGCACCCGGGTGAAGGTCGTCAAGAACAAGGTGTCCCCGCCGTTCAAGCAGGCCGAGTTCGACATCATGTACGGCCAGGGCATCAGCCGCGAGGGCTCCCTGCTCGACATGGCGGTCGACATGGGCATCGTGCGCAAATCCGGAGCCTGGTTCACCTACGAGGGCGAACAGCTCGGCCAAGGCCGCGAGAACGCCAAGAACTTCCTCCGGTCGAACCCCGAGGTCACCATGGAGGTCAGCGACAAGGTGCTCACCGCGGCGGGTCTGAAGGAGCCCGAGGGCATCGAGGAGTTCTCCGACGCCGACGAGGCCCCGATCGAACTCGACTGACGCCATGGCCGTCCCGCCGCGAATCTCCATCGTCACCCTCGGCGTGTCCGACGTGGCGCGAGCGACCGAGTTCTACGAGTCGTTGGGCTGGGAGAAGTCACCTGCCTCCCAGCCCACGATCACTTTCTTCTCACTCCAAGGGTCGGTGCTCGGCCTCTACGAGTGGTCGGCGCTGGCCGACGACGCCAAGGTCTCCGACGAGGGGAATGGCTTCCGTGGCGTCGCCTGCGCCCTCAACTGTGAATCCGAAGAGGAAGTCGATGTCGTGTGGGATGAATGGGTCGCCAAGGGCGGCACGGCCGTCCTGAAGCCGCACAAGTCCTTCTGGGGCGGCTACAGCTCATACGTGGCCGACCCCGACGGTCACCTCTGGGAGATCGCCCACAACCCCTACGCCACGATCGGCGACGACGGCCGCCTCCAGATCTGACGATCCCGCGGGCTCAGAGCTGGAACTCGGTGCCGCCGGGCTGGAAGATCATCAGCCAGAGGGCAACGAGGAGCAGGATGTGGGTGATGCCCACGCCGGCGGCGAGCTTGCCGCGGGCACCTTCGCTGGTGTCGGTGGTGGCCGGACGAATGAGGAACCAGCTCACGGCGAGGGCCACGAGCCAGACCACGATCGACGCGGTCATCCAGTGGGTGTTCGCCATGTCGTAGCTCTCGATGCCGGCCATCCCCATTCCCAGCACCCACAGCGCCACCAGCGAGGGGAACACGAAGCGCATGTGGATCCATGCCATGGCCTGGGTCTCACCACTCCGCTGGAGCTTGGGGTACATGAACAGGGGACCGAACGCACCGATCGCGGCGATGATGTGGAGCAGGCCGAAGATCTGGTACGTGGTCGACAAGGGGAGGATCGCGAACACGGCCGGAACGATAGCGGCGGACCGGCGTGCCGCCCCAGAACCACCCGGCCAGGACGCCTGCCTCCGTCGATAGATTGGACGGCCATGTCCCGCAGCTACGTCGTGCGCACCTACGGGTGCCAGATGAACGAGCACGATTCCGAGCGCATCGCCGGTCTGCTCGAGGCCGACGGGCTCGTGCGCGCCGACACAGAGGCCGACGCCGATGTGGTGGTGCTCAACACCTGCTGCATCCGCGAGAACGCCGACAACAAGCTCTACGGCAACCTGGGCCACCTCAAGACCTGGAAGAGCAAGCGTGACGGGCGCCAGATCATCGTGTCGGGCTGTCTCGCCCAGAAGGACAAGGATCTGGTCGCCGAGAAGGCCGGCCACGTCGACGTGGTCATGGGCACCCACAATGTCCACCGTGCCGCCGAACTGCTCACCGAGGCCACCGACCATCGTGGTCCGCTCACCGAGATCCTCGAAGAAGCGGTCATCGACGACCACGCCATGTTCCCGTCGGCACTGCCCGTCCGGAGGGAGACCTCCCACAACGCCTGGGTGACCATCCAGATCGGCTGCGACAACAACTGCGCGTTCTGCATCGTTCCGGCCGTACGCGGCGAAGAGATCAGCCGTCCGTTCGGCGACATCGTCGACGAGGTCAGCCGGCTCGCCGACGACGGCGTCACCGAAGTGACCCTCCTCGGCCAGAACGTCAACAGCTACGGCCGCGACCTCCAGATCGCCGCCCGCGCGGCCGGCGACGAGAGCGCCCGGCTCCGGCCCCTGTTCTCCGATCTCCTCACCGCGGTGTCGAACGTCGAGGGCATTCGCCGGGTCCGCTACACCAGCCCCCACCCGAAGGACATGCGCGCCGACACGTTCGCCGCCATGGCCGCCAACCCGGCCGTGTGCGAGCACCTGCACTACCCGCTGCAGTCGGGCAGCGACCGGGTGTTGGCGCTCATGCACCGTGGCTACACGGCCGAGCGCTATCTCACCCGTCTCCACGAGGGGCGTCGGATGATCGACGACCTCGCCGTGTCGACCGACATCATCGTGGGCTTCCCCGGCGAGACCGAGGCCGACTTCGAGCAGACCCTCGAGGTGGCCGCCGCAGCCGAGTACGACTACGCCTACACGTTCGTGTTCAGCCCGCGTCCCGGCACGGAGGCCGCCGAGATGGAAGCCGACTTCGTCGACCCGGCCGTGGCCCAGGAGCGTTTCGCCCGTCTCCGCCTCGTGATCGAGCGGGCGGCGTTGCGCAAGCACCAGGCCCGTGAGGGCCGCATCGAGGAGGTGCTCGTGGAGGGTCCGAGCAAGAAGGATCCCAACATCGTGAGTGCCCGCACGCGTCAGAACAAGCTGGTCCACTTCGTGCCCGACCAGCCCCTGCGCGTCGGCAGCTACGCCAGCGTCGAGATCACCCGAGGCGCACCCCACTTCCTCGAGGGCCGGTTCGTGGAGCTCCTCGCCGAGCCCACGCATCGTGTCAGGATCCCGGTGGCCGCGCTGTGACCGATCCGGCGGCGAACCCCGAGGTCGACGCCCAGTTGGCGTCGTACCGGTCGAGCATCGACAACATCGACGCGGCGCTGGTGCACCTGTTGGCCGAGCGCTTCAAGATCACGAAAGCCGTGGGGCGCTACAAGGCCGACATCGACATGCCTCCGGCCGACCCGGCGCGGGAGCAGGTCCAGATCGAGCGACTGCGCGCGCTCGCCGAGGACGCCGGGCTCGACCCGCAGTTCACCGAGCAGTTCCTGCGTTTCATCGTGGCCGAGGTCATCCACCACCACCGTCGTATCGCGGAGGGCGAAAGCCTCTGAGCACGCTCCCCGCGCGGGTCGCGATCGTCGGGTCGACCGCGTCGGGGAAGTCGGCGGTCGCCATGGAGGTGGCGCGTCGGCTCGACGCTGTCCATCTCGTGTCGGTCGACAGCATGCAGGTCTACCGGGGGATGGACGTCGGCACGGCCAAGCCCACCGCCGCGGAGCGGGTCGAGGTCCCGCACCACTGCCTCGATCTCGTCGACCCGACCGACGAGTTCACGGTGGCCGACTTCCGGGAGGCCTACACCGCGGCGCTCGCGGCCATCGCCGGCGCAGACGGGCGAGCCCTCCTCGTGGGCGGGACGG
>CBFCWZ010000170.1:0-8049 GCA_965601935.1 uncultured Ilumatobacteraceae bacterium | reverse complement strand
CACCCCTGCACGGAGGCACGTCGGCGGCCACGGCCACACCGGGGAACATCTCCGCCAGTCGGTTACGACGTTCGGCGGACAGTTCGGCGACGGCCAGATCGTCTGGGGTGGTGCGGCCGGACTCGAGCAGGCCCCCGAGCAGTGCGGCGCCCATGTTGCCGCCACCGATGAGTGCGAGTGCCACCGTCATCCCGGCGACGCTAACGGACCCATCGAGTCGTCCGGGCGGGCAGACCGGGTTGCCGACTCCCTCGAACACCCGCCCGGACACCCCCCAGTGGGCAGTGAGGACGAGAAAAGGGAAACCCGGATTCGCCGAGTCTGGTCCGAGCGCCGCCGCCGTCGCTGTTCCGTGCACCACCCCGAAGCCGTTCGACCACCTTCTGGGGCGTCGTGGTCCCGGGAACCGGAACTGAGCCGCCCCAGTTCACCGGGGCGGGTTCGAACTACGAGAAGCGGCTGGCGAAGCCGATTCTCACCAGGCTGGTGAAGCAGATCTCCACGGTGGCGTAGAGGGTTCCCAGGATGCGGTCGACCTCGTCGTGGGAGGTCCACTCGACGGGGATCTCACCGCGCAGGAAGACGCCGTCCTCCGCCCCGATCGAGAAGTGCACGCCCGTGAGTCGCTCGTTGCGGCGCAGCAGGTTCTCGTACAGCAGCTCGGCGTTCTCCTCGGGCGCAGGCATCACGTAGGTCTCGTAGCGGAGGGTGCGCTGGCCGAGCGTGAGCCACGCAGTGATGAAGTCCTTCTCGTCGCCGGTCATCCGCACGTACCAGCGGTGTGGCTCTTCGGGATCGCGTCCGGCGGCGGCGATGTGGTCGTACTCGGCGGCGAGGGCGGCCAGCCATTCGTCGAGGCGACGCTCGAGGACGGCCAGCTCGTCGGGCGTCCACGCGTTGGTCATCGTCGGTCAGCCTCAGGCACAGGCAACCAGTTCGCGCGCGGTGACGTCGGCGTACAGGCGGCGCAGGCGAGCCGCGGCGAATGCCCAGGTGTAGTGCGTCGCCCTCTCGACGGCGGCCCGCCCCATGTCGTCGGCCAGCTGGGGGTCGTCGAGGATCTTGCCGATCGCGGCGGCGTAGGCATCGGGATCGCGCCCGTCGACGAGCAGGCCGGTGCGGCCGTCGTCGATCAGGCTGACGAGCCCGCCGACCGAGCTGGCAACGACCGGCACCCCGCACGCCGCAGCCTCGAGTGCCACCAGCCCGAAGCTCTCGCTGCGGCTGGGGACGAGGCTGACGTCGGCCGCCCGGTACCAGCTCGACAACATGTGGTGTGGCTGCGGCGGAACGAAGCGAACCCGGTCGTGGAGACCGAGTTCGTCGACGAGGGCACGGGTCTCTGCGTCGTGGACGTCGCCGGCCGATCCGCTGGCACCACCGACGATCACCAGCTCGGCCTCCGTGTGACCGCGGGCATCGAGTGAGTGGAGGGCGCGGATCGCCAGATCGGGCGCCTTGAGCGGCTGGAGCCGCCCGACGAAGAGCAGCAGCGGACGGTGGGGGTCGAGCCCGAGTGCGGCCCGCGCACCACTGCGGTCACCTGGGGCGAAGAAGGCGTGTTCGACCCCGGGCGAGATGATCTCGATGCGGCCGTCGGGGTCGCCGTACAGGCGCCGGAACTGGCTCTCCTCCTCGTCGCACGACACACAGATGGCGTCGGCGCAGTGGATGATCTCCGCCTCGGCACGATCACGCCACTCCGGCTCGGGGTCGCCCCCTTCGGCCTTCACCCGGGCCAGCGTGTGGAAGGTGGAGACGAACGGGACGTCGAGGTCGTGCTTGAGCTGATGGCCGACGACCCCGCTGAGCCAGTAGTTGCCGTGGATCACGTCGGGCCGCTCGTGACGCTCGATCCAGTCGAGCACGCCACGTCGGAACTCCTCGGTGATCTCGGGCAGGGCCTCCTTCGGCAGGTGATGTGGGCCGGCCTCGATGTGGACGACCCGGTGACCCGGCTCGACCAGCACTTCCTCCGGTAGATCCTCCCGGTCGGCCCGGGTGAACGTGGTGCATTCGAGGCCTGCCTGGGCGAGCGCGGACACGAGTTCGCGCACGTACACGTTCATCCCCCCGCTGTCGCCGGAGCCCGGCTGCTGGAGCGGAGAGGTGTGGAGGGAGATCACCGCAACTCGTTGCACAACGGCGAAGAGGATACTTCCCGCCGCAAGCAACCCACCCGGTCGTCGGCCCGGTCGTCGGCTCAGCCTCCGGACACCGGGGGCAGGACCGCCACCTCGTCGGCGGGGCCGACCGGGGTGTCGGGAGCGGCTTCGTCGCCGTTCAGCCAGACGCGGCAGGTGTCGAGCACGGCGGCGAAGTCGTCGCCGTACCGCGCGACGGCCACGCGCAGCACCTCGTCGACCGTCGCCCCGTCGACCGTGTCACGGCCGGTGCCGGCTGCCTGGCGGGCCGAGGCGAAGAGTCGGAGGGTGGCCACGGCGAAACAATATCCACACGCGTACCCGATCGATCCGGCGGGCGCGGCGTGAGCAGGATGCGGAGAATCGGGTCGTTGAGCGAGCAGGCAAACCGTCTACCAGGGACTACGCGACGCCGAAACGGCGTGAACCGGCGTTTTTCAGCACGCTGTTAGCCTCACGGCGCTGTGGGTACCGAGAAACGTGAACGGCAGAAGGCGAACCGGGCGCTGCGGATGCAGCAGGAGGAGCAGGCAGAGAAGCGCAGCCGATTGGGTCGCATCGCTCTCTACCTCGGCATCGCGGTCGCCGGAATTCTGATCCTCGTCGTCGCAGTGAACCTGTTGGCCGGCGACGACGACTCGGGCGACACGGCCGAGAGTGCCGATGCCGCCGATCAGCCGGTGACCGAGGACGAATCCTCCACCGCCGACGACGACGCTGCAGCCGACGAACCGGGCGAACCGGGCGCAGAGGTGATCCCCGAGGACTGCCCGCCTGCCGAGGGCACCGGCGAACAGCAGCAGGAGTTCGACGAGGCTCCCCCATCCTGTCTCGATCCTGCAGTCGAGTACTCGGCAGAGGTCAGTACCAACCTCGGCGAGTTCACCATCGCGCTCGACCAGGAGAAGGCACCGAACACCGTCAACAACTTCGTGTACCTGGCTCGCCACCACTATTTCGACGCCACCGAGTGCCACCGCATCATCGAGGGCTTCGTGGTCCAGTGCGGTGACCCCACGGGATCCGGATCCGGTGGTCCCGGCTACCAGTTCGAGGACGAACTCCCCGAAGCGGGCGAGTACCAACTCGGCTCCGTGGCGATGGCCAATTCGGGCCCCGACACGAACGGGAGTCAGTTCTTCATCGTCACCGGTGAGGACGGCGCCGCCCTCCAGCCCGACTACTCGCTGTTCGGTCAGGTCACCAGCGGCTTCGACGACACCGTCGCTGCGATGGAGGCCGCCGGCGCAGCCGGTGAACTCGTCGAGATCACCGAAGTCGTCATCATCACGTCCTGAGCTGTGGCGAATGTCCGACCAGCGCGAGGGTCACCGCCTCCGCCGGACGGATCCTGACGCGCCGTCGTCGACCTGGTGGTTCGCCGTGTCCGGCTCGGGCACCCGATCAGCGGGCAGGCCCGGGACCAGCGCGAACCTCACCGACAGCTCCTGAGGAAGGCAGTCAGTCGGCCGCCTCGCCGCCCAGTTCGTCGACTCCGACCTCGACCTCACCGGTCCGATGGACGGCACGGAACACGAGGTGGACGGCGAACGGCAACGTCATGAAGAGCGCGGCCGCAGCCACGGCCAGGCGCAGTGCACCAGAACCCAGCTCGATCGCCACGCCCACCGAGACGATCACGAACGCCACAGGGCTGGCCTTGCCGGCGGCGTGGAACCGAGCGTACGGCGACGAGAAACGCAGCACCCCGATGGCCGCGAGCAGTGCGGTCAGGGCGCCGGCCAGGATGAACACGGAGGCGACGGGGTTCACTTCCCTGACCCCTGTTGCTCGATGAAGCGGCTCACCGCGACGGTGGCGGTGAAGCCGATGATGGCGATCACGGCGGGCAACACGAGCGCAGAGCTGTCGCCGGTCGCCGCCGCGTCGACGGCGATCCCCGCCATCAGGCTGATGAGAGCGACGTCGAGCGCGACGACACGATCGGCCAGCGTCGGCCCGACGATCAGTCGGACGAGCGCGCACGTCCCTGCGATCACGAAGGCCAACTGGGCGATGACCGCGATCACGGTCCGGCCTCCCCGGGATCGGGCGGGAGGGCGCGGCACGACAACTCCGCCAGTCGCCGGACGTGAGCCTCCACCTCGGGCCGGCGCTCGGCGTGGAGGAGGTGGAGGTACAGGGTCCCTGTGTCGGGGTCGGCGTCGATCACCGCGGTTCCGGGCGTCACGGTGACCGCCGCCGACAGCAGAGCGACGTGACGGCCGGTCTCGACCGGAAGGTCGACCGCGACGACCGCTTCGTCGGTGTGGTCGGTCGGTGTCAACACCTCCCGGGCCACGCTCAGCGTGGACGAAACGAGGTCCTTCAACACAAGACCTCCGAGCACCGTGAGCGGCCAGAGCCTGACCCCGCCACGCGCCGGGGGGCCGATGCCTGCCGCCAGCACGACGGATGCGAGGACAGCACCGGAGAGGACGTTGGCGGCACTGAACTCCTCCCAGAGTGCACACCACGCCGCAACGAGCAGCACTGCCGTGATGATGCCCCGAAGTGAGACGACCCGGCGGAGACTCATGGCGCACCCCCGTCATCGGAGGACTCGAGCACCGAGTCGACGTACGGATCGACCTCGAGGATCTCGGTGGCGGCGCGCTCGCTCATCGACCACAGCGGGCCGGCGAACAACGCCACGACGAGTGTCGCCGCGACGGCGACCCCCGCGGCGCCCATCATCACCCGATGCGGTCGACCCGATGGGGTCGGCCCCTGCTCGGCGGTCGTGCCGGGGTCGCCCCAGAACACACCGAGCCAGATCTTCGTCATCGACAGCAGAGTGAGCGCGCTGCCGACGAGCGAGACCGCCACGATCGCCACGGCATCGGTCGAGAGGCCGGCGTCGACGAGGGAGAGCTTGGCGACGAACCCGGAGAACGGCGGCAGGCCCGCCAGGCTGAGTGCCGGAAGCGCGAAGAGGAGTGCGATCCAGGGCCGCCGCGCCAGCAGCCCGTTCACGTCGCGCAGCGTCGAGGTGCCCTGATCCTCTTCGATCAGGCCGCCGACGAGGAAGAGCACGGTCTTCACCGGGATCTGGTGGACGAGGAAGAGGATCGCCCCTGCCACGCCGGCCACGGAGAACAACCCCAGCCCCATGAGCATGTAGCCGATCTGGCTGATGATGTGAAATGACAGGATTCTCTTCACGTCGTCCTGGGCGAGCGCGCCGAGGACTCCGACGATCATCGTGATCCCCGCGATGACGAGGATCAGGGTCCGGAGATCCTCCATCGACATGAGCGCGTGGAACCGGATCAGCACGTACACGCCGATCTTCGTGAGGAGGCCGGCGAACACCGCAGTGATCGTGGTGGGTGCGGTCGGGTAACTGTCGGGGAGCCACGAGAACAGCGGGAACATGGCCGCCTTCGTCCCGAAGACGACGAGGAACCACGTGCCGATCCCCAGCCGGACCCCATCCGACAGCTCGGGGATCCGCTCGGCGAGGAGGGCGAGGTCGACGGTGCCGGTCGCGGCGTAGACGTACGCCACTCCGAAGAGGAACAGCGTCGAGGCGAACAGGTTCATCACGACGTAGGTCATGCCGGAGCGCACCTGGCCGTGGCGAGCTTGGTGGGTGAGCAGGACGTAGCTCGCGACGAGGATCAATTCGAAGCCGACGAACAGGGTGAACAGGTCTCCGGTGAGGATCGACAAGGTCACGCCGGCGCTGAGGACGAGCATCATGGGGGAGGCCACCGGCGGGTCCGCACCCCACCCCGTGGAACGCTGGCCCATCGAGAAGACCTGGACCACGAGGATTGTCGGGAGCGCGACCGCCAGGATCAGGGCGGCGAACATGTCGGCAACGAGCACCACACCGAGTTCGGGGTCCCAGCCGCCGACGTGTACGACGACCGACCCCTCGCGCTCGACATGGACCAGCAGGACTCCCGCCAGAACCGAACCGATGGTGAGCGAGCCGACGGTGATGACGTCGCGGGTCCGGTGGTGGAAACGTGCCGCCAACGCCAACATGGCTGCCAGGAGCGGCATCGCGACGAGGACGGCGACCACGACGCTCACGTGCCGTCACCCCACTCGTGACGCCGGTGCAGCTCGCCGATACGCCGGTCCTCGAGGTCGTCCTCGACCAGGTCGTCCCCGGTCAGCTCGTTCTCCCGCCGGGCGAGAGCAAGGAGGAAGAGGGTCAGGGCGAACGAGATCACGATGGCAGTGAGCCCCAGCGCCTGAGGCAGCGGGTTGGCGCTCGTCTCGCCATCGAGCCGGTCGGCCAGCGGAGGCTCCCCCGCCAGACCACCGGCAGCGAGGATCGCCAGCACGGCGGCGTGACCGAGGAGGGAGAAGCCGAGAATGATCCGGCTGAGCGAACGGGCGGTGACGAGATAGGTCCCGACCATCACGAGACCACCGACGGCGAGCACGAGGATGCCCGTCACGACTCCTCCTCCCCCGGCGCCAGCGACGTCGCACCGAGACCGTCGAGAACCGCCATCACCGTGCCGACGACGATGAGCGTGACCCCCAGGTCGAACAACGCGGCCGAACCCGTCTTGACCTTGCCGACGAGCGGAAGGGTGAACTCGACGACCACCTGTTGGAGCAGCGGCTCCCCGGCCAGCACCGGAGCGAGGGCGACGGCGGAGGCGATCACACCGCCGAGGGCGAGCAGTTCGATGCAACGGTCGGGGCGCTGCAGGCCCGCGACGATGCGGAGGGAGAGCACGGCTCCGATCACGAGCCCCGCCGCGAACCCGCCACCCGGCCGATTGTGCCCCGCGAAGAACAGGTACACGGCCACCACCACGGCGAGCGGCGACGCCAGCCGCACGGCGGCGACGAGCACAGGGGATTCGGCGCGGATCACGCCTGCTCCTCCTCGCGGTTCCGCACGACCTGAGACCGTCCCATCAAGGCGAGCACGCCGACCGCCACCACGACCAGGACGGCGATCTCCCCGAACGTGTCGAGTGCCCGGATGTCCGTGAGGATCACGTTGACGACGTTGTTGCCGCCGCCATCGGCCACCGCCTCCTCGATGAGCTGCTCCACGGCCGGGTCACCCGACGGGGAACCAGCGGACGTGGCGAGCGCGGCCATCACACCGAGGCCCAGCAGGGCCGACACCGAGATCCTCGCCGTACGCCACAGCTGGGCGGTGGGGGGAAACTTCCTGCGCAGCCGGCCGAGACCGACCACGAAGCCGACCACGATGACCGTCTCGACGAGGAGCTGGGTGAGCGCGAGGTCAGGTGCACCGTGGGTCAGGAACAGGCCCGACACCGCCATCCCCACCGCACCGAGAGCGAGAGCGGCCCCGAGACGTGACCGGACCTGCGACGCGGCCAGTGCTGCGGCGATCACGAGGATGCCGAGGAGCAGCTCGAGACCCCACGGCCACTCGAGCGCACTCGTGTCGAGATCGATGACGAACGGGACCATGGCGAGTGAGGCAGTGACGGCCATCGTGAGCACGTAGACCGGCAGCGATCCGTGTTGGACACGACGTGTGACGCGGCGGGCCAACACGACCACACCGTCCAGGCCCCGGTCGACTGCGTCGGCTCCGAGCGAGCGGGGAGCATCGGCGAGACGGCGGGACAGGAACCAACCGGCGACACCGCCCACGGCCAGCACCGTCAGTGAGATCGTGAAGGCCTCGGTGAGGCCGGGCCACCGGAGAAGGGAGTACTTCTCGGCGGCTGGGTCGATCTCGGCGGCGGCGGGCCGAACGATCTCGTTCACCGCGTCGAGGGCGAAGAACCCCGCCACGCCGAGCGCCGAGAGCAGAGCCGGCGGGAGGCCCAGCGCGACACGGGCCGGCGCCACCTCGGTCGGTTCGCCGGACGTACCGAACATCCCCAGCAGGAGACGCACGGCATAGGAGACCGTGATGACCGAGCCGACCACCACCGTCACGGTGACG
>CBFCWZ010000169.1:0-8055 GCA_965601935.1 uncultured Ilumatobacteraceae bacterium | reverse complement strand
CGCGGGGTCACCTGTACTCGCCTCGGCCAGAATGCTCACCACAGCGGCGTCCACGACACCTGTCCGGTGGCTCGTCGATGAATGTCGGTGGATCGAAGGGCGAGTCGGGACGTCGCTCGCACGGACGAGGACGCAGGCAGAGCGTCGCACGGCCGAAGAGGAGGACACAGTGAGCCGCGTTCCTGGCCGTTCTCGAGCCGCCGATCGTGTGTCATGGGTCCACCTGACGCCAGTCGGACGGGCCGCAGTCCGTTCCGTTGATCCGACGGCCGACCATGGGCCGGTGCCGGGACAGAGGATCAGAACTCGCGCTTCTCGCGGATCTTGGCGGCCTTGCCCTTGCGGTCGCGCAGGTAGTACAGCTTGGCCCGCCGGACATCGCCCTTCTTGACGACCTCGATCTTCTGCACCGTGGGGGTGTGCAGCGGGAAGGTTCGCTCGACACCGACGCCGTAGCTGAGCTTGCGAACCGTGTAGGTCTCCTGCAGGCCGCCGCCCTGACGGGCGATGACGTCGCCCTGGAACACCTGGACGCGCTCCTTGCCGCCTTCGACCACGCGCACGTGCACCTTCAGCTCGTCACCCGCCTGGAACTCGGGGATGTCGTCGCGGAGGGAATCGTTGTCGATGAAGTCTGTGGCTTTCATGGCGTCGTCTACCTGCGTTGTGGGGCGATCTGGGTCATCGAGCGGCACGGAACCGCTCCGATGGGGCCGGTCAATGATACGGGGCGGGAGGGATCTCTTCCAACAGGGTCCGCTCATCGTCATCGAGGCCTCCGCGGGCCTCGATGAGGTCGGGGCGTTCCCTCAACGTGCGATGGAGGCGCTGCGCGTGCCGCCACCGCTCGATGCGGGCGTGGTCCCCACTCCGGAGCACGTCGGGAACCTCCCAGCCGCGGAAGTCGGCCGGGCGGGTGAAGTGGGGCTCCTCGAGGAGACCGGATTCGCCGAAGCTCTCGGCGACCGGGCTCGCCGCGTTGCCCATCGCCCCGTCTCGGAGGCGAGTGGTGGCCTCGATCACGAGGCAGGCCGCGACCTCTCCCCCGCTGAGGACGACGTCGCCGACACTGATCTCGCCGTCGACGAGATGCTCGACGACCCGGTGGTCGACCCCCTCGTAGCGGCCGCACAGCAGGCTGAACCCGTCACCGGCGGCCAGTTCATGGGCGAACTCCTGGTCGAAGCGACGCCCTCCCGGGCTCAGGAGATAGAGCGGCCGGGGTGGGGCGGCGGCCTCGACGGCGTTGAAGATCGGCTGGGCCCGCATCACCATGCCGGCACCGCCGCCGAACGGGGAATCGTCGACCGTGCGGTGGACGTCGGAAGTGTGATCCCGAATGTCGTGACACCTCAAGTCGAGCAGGCCACTCACGCGGGCCTTGCCGAGCAGGCTGGCCGAGCAGAAGTCGTCGACGACCTCCGGGAAGATCGAGAACACCTCGACGCGCAACGGCCCGGTCATCGCAGCTCGGGGTCGAACAGCCCGCCCAGGAAGACCCACAACACACCGACACCCAACGAAACGATCATCGCAGCTCGGGGTCGAACAGTCCGTCCGGGAAGATCGAGAAGACCTCGACGCGCAACGGAACGGTCATCGCAGCTCGGGGTCGAACAGTCCGTCCGGGACGTCGACGTGGATCGCCTGGTCGTCGACGGACGTGACGAAGTCGGTGGGGACGAGAGCGCCCGACTCGAGTTCGAGCAGGTCGCTGGCGGGGTTCTCCACGACGGCCCGGCAGGGGCCGTGCGCGTCACCGTTCTGGTCGACGACGGACTTGCCGATCAGTTCGTGCACCCAGAGTGCGTCGGCGTCGTCGAGCGGAGCGGCGAACAGAGGCTCGTTGTTCAGTTGTTCGATCGCCTCACGCGTGTCGATCCCCTCGAAGCCGGCGACCCGGCGATGGTTGGCCCCGGTGCGGCTGCGGGTCACGACCAGGTCGCGTCCGTCACACCACAGGAGGCTGCCGACGTCGAGACGTTCGACGCGATCGGTCACCAGTTGTACGAAGGCGTCACCACGTAGACCGTGGGGGCGACGGATGTGGCCGATCTCGAGCCATCCATCAGGGGGCGTGCTCGATGGGCCTGCCATCGGGATGCGACGACGTTCAGTCGTCGAGGAACTCGATGTCGATCTCGACATCGTCCTTGCTGGCAGCGGCACGGGTGACGGTGCGGATGCTGGCAGCAGTGCGGCCACGACGGCCGATGACACGACCGAGGTCGCCATCACCGACGCGAACGTTCAGCGCGGGACGGTGCCCGGACTCGTCGACCTCGACGGTGACGGCGTCGGGATCGTCGACGATCGAGCGGACGATGTGGGTGAGAACGGCGACGGCCGTGCCAGCCACCGCCTCGTTGGCGGTGTCACTCACTGCGACTCCTCACCGGCAGCGGCTTGGCGGTTGATCTCGATCAACTTGGCCACGCGCTCGGTCGGCTGCGCACCCTGAGAGAGCCACTTGTCGACCTTCTCCTGGTCGAGGTTGACCAGCGAAGGCTCGGCGAGGGGGTTGTACTGGCCGAGGATCTCGATGAACCGGCCGTCGCGGGGCGAACGGGAATCGGCCGCCACGATGCGGTACTGGGGCTGCTTGGTCTTGCCAACACGTGTGAGTCGCAGCTTCACTGCCATGAAAATCGTCACTCCTGGATGCAGATGAGAACGTCGAAAGGCTAGCGGCGCCAACCGTCTCCCCCACCCCTGCCAGGGCATGCTCGCCGAAGCACGCCCAGAACAGCCTGGCGTCGCTACTCCCCGTGGTTGATCGCTCGAAGCAGCAACGACCACCGTCGCAGACGGATCCGCTGAGCAGCAACCGAGCGAACGGGTGGCGGCGGAGTCGGATCGGGACCGGCCGCAGGCCGCACGCCCGATCCGAGCTCCGACGACAGGCCCGAGAGCGGACAGTCAGGACAGGCAGAGAACCGGGAATCGACTACCGCGGCAGCCCCGGAGCATTCCCCAGACCGGGAAGATTCGAGAGGTCGAGGTCGGCAGGATCGAAGTCCATCCCCTGCGGCATCCCGCGGCGCTTGCCACGCTTCCCCTTCTTCCCGCCTCCGCCCCCACCGAGCATGCCCATCTTCTTCATCATCTTCTGCATCTCGTCGAATTGCTTCACGAGCCGGTTCACGTCGCCCACCTGGGTGCCCGAACCTGCCGCGATGCGCGCCCGGCGGCTGCCGTTGATGATCTTCGGTGTGGCCCGCTCGGTCGGCGTCATCGAGCGGATGATCGCCTCGATCGGCTTCAGGTCGTCGTCGTCGATCTCGGCGCCCTTCAGTTCCTTCGGCATGCCCGGCATCATCCCCATCAGGTTGCCGATGGGACCCATCTTCTTGATCTGCTGCATCTGCTCGAGGAAGTCATCGAGGGTGAACTGGCCCTCCATGAGCTTTGCCGCGGCCTCTTCGGCCTGCTCCTTCTCGAACGCGGCCTCGGCCTGCTCGATGAGAGTGAGGATGTCCCCCATCCCGAGGATGCGGCTGGCCATCCGGTCGGGATGGAACTGGCTGAACTCGTTGAGTTTCTCGCCGGTCGAAGCGAACGCGATCGGGCGGCCGATCACTTCCTTCACCGACAACGCAGCACCGCCGCGGGCGTCACCGTCGAGCTTCGACATGATGACGCCGTCGATCTCGAGGGTCTCGTGGAACGCCTCGGCGGTCTGGACGGCGTCCTGACCGGTCATCGCGTCGATGACGAGGAACGTGTAGTCGGGCTGGACGGCACCCGAGATGAGCCGCACCTGCTGCATCATCTCGGCGTCGATCGAGAGCCGGCCGGCCGTGTCGACGATCACCACGTCGCGCCCGAGCCGCTTGGCCTCCTCGACACCGTCGGCAGCCGTGAGTACCTGGTCCTCTGGATCCGAGTAGACCGGAACGTCGATCTGGCGACCGAGTGTGCGGAGCTGTTCGACCGCGGCCGGACGCTGGAGGTCGGCACCGACCATGAGCGGCTGCCGACCCTGGGCCTTGAACCAGCTGCCGAGCTTGGCGGTGGCAGTGGTCTTGCCGGAGCCCTGCAGGCCGGCCATGAGAACCACGGTGGGCGGCTTCGGGGCATAGGTGATGGCGAGTGTCTCGCCGCCGAGCGCCCGCGTCAGCTCGTCGTTGACCGCCTTGACCACCTGTTGGCCCGGGTCGAGGGCACCTGAGCGGGTGGCGCCGATGGCGTGCTCGCGCACGCGGTTGGAGAAGGAGCGGACGACGGTGACGTTGACGTCGGCCTCGAGAAGAGCCGTGCGGATCTCCTTCATGACCTCGTCGACGTCGGCCTCGGTGAGACGACCCTTGCCGCGGATCTTCTTGACGATCCCTTCGAGACGGGTGGAGAGGTTGTCGAACATGGTGGGACCGAGGCTACCGGCGCGAGGTCCCGCCGCCCGGAGCGACGCGGCGCGTGTCGCGGTTCAGTGCTCGAAGAGGGCGTGGACGAACTCGGCGGGGTCGAACGGGATCATGTCGTCGATGGTCTCACCGACGCCGACCAGCTTGACCGGGATTCCCAGTTCGGTCTCGACGGCGAACACGATGCCGCCCTTGGCCGAACCATCGAGCTTGGTGAGCACGACACCGGTCACATCGGTGGCCTCGCCGAACTCACGGGCCTGCACCAGGCCGTTCTGGCCGGTGGTGGCATCGATGACGAGCAACGTCTCGGTGACCTGACCTGCACCCTTCTCGGCGACGCGGCGCACCTTGCGCAGCTCCTCCATCAGGTTGGTCTTGGTGTGGAGGCGGCCCGCCGTGTCGGCGAGCACGAGATCGATCCCGCGCGAGTCGGCGCGCTCCACGCCGTCGAAGATCACCGCGCTCGGGTCGCCGCCCTCGGCCCCCCGGACGATTTCGGCGCCGGAGCGCTCGGCCCAGGTCTCGAGCTGTTCGGCGGCAGCGGCACGGAACGTGTCGCCTGCGGCCATCAGAACCGAGCGGCCGGACGCGGCCTGCTGGTTGCCCACCTTGCCGATGGTGGTGGTCTTGCCGACGCCGTTGACGCCCACGAACATCCAGATGTTCGGACCCTCGAGCGAGTCGTCGTACCGCAGCCCGCGCTCGGAACCGTCGAGACGGCCGATCATGTCGTCCTGGAGTCCGTCGAGGAGCTGTTCGGGCTCGGAGATCTCGTTCGCCTCGACCTTCTGGCGCAGATCCCCGAGGAGCTCGTCGGTGACGCCCACGCCCACGTCGGCGCGGAGCAGGGCCTCTTCGAGGTCCTCGAAGCTCTCCTCGGTGATGCCCGACCGGCCGAGCACCCCGGCAATGGCACCCGCGAAGGTGGAGCGGGCCTTCGCCAGCCGCGCGCCGAGGGTGAGCGGCTCGACGACCTCTGGTTCGACGACCTCTGGTTCGACGAGCTCCGGCTCGATGACCTCGGGTTCCAGGACAGCGGTGCCGGGACCCGCGTCCGCAGTGGGCCTGTCAGGCGGTCCGACGGTCGGCTTCGGCGCCGCCGCACGCTCGCGGTCCGCGGCCTGTCGACGCCGGCTGACCACGATCGTGCCGATCCCGAACGCCACCACGAGGATGGCCAGGATGAGAAATATGACTTCGAAGCCCATCGAGATCCGAAGCTATCCCTGACATCCCCATCCCGCGCCCGGCATCACCGTCTTCGTTTGCGTCGAGGATCCCGCGCTCAACGCACGAGAAACCCGACACGAACGCCAGGGGTGAGCGAGGGGATCCGTTCGCGGCGAGGAACCCGCGTTCAACGCACCAGATGCGCGACGCAAACGGGACGGGGTCAGGCGTCGAGGGGTTCGAGGGCCGGTTCGACCGGGGGTGGGATGCGGTGGAGGCTCGCGTTGTCGGCAGTGGACTCGATGACCACCTTGCTCGAGCCTCCCGGCTGCATGCTCACTCCGAGCAGGCAGTCACCGGCCTCCATCGTGCGCTTCTGGTGCGACACGATGACCAACTGCGCGTCCTTGCGGAACTCCTGGACCAGGCCGAGGAAGCGATGCAGGTTGACGTCGTCGAGTGCCGCCTCGACCTCGTCCATCACGTAGAAGGGCGACGGCCGGGAACGGAACACGGCGAACAGGTAGGCCAGCGCGGTGAGGCTGCGCTCGCCACCGGACAGCAGTGACAGCTTCTTCACGTTCTTGCCGCTCGGCTTCGCCTCGATCTCGATACCCGTGTCGAGCAGGTCGTCGGGGTTGGTGAGCTTGATCGCTCCCTTGCCGCCCGGGAACAGGAGGCCGAACAGGTGGGTGAAGTTCTCCGCCACGTCGGCGAACGCGGAGGCGAACACGCTCTGGATCTCCTGGTCGACTGCGGCGATGACCCTCGACAGCTCGCGACGGGTCGAGCGCACGTCCTCCAACTGCTCTTCGAGGAAGGTGTGCCTCTGCTGCAGCTCGTTGAACTCCTCGAGGGCCAGCGGGTTGATCGGCCCGAGAAGGCGCAGTTCCCGTTCCAGTTCGCGGACGCGACCGGCCGGAGTGGCCCCGTCCGGCAGCTCGGGCAACGGGGCCGATTCGGCCACGTCGGGTTCGATGTCGAGGTCTCGCCGCACCGTCTCGACCGCAGTCTCCAGACGCAGACGGGCCTCGGCCTCGTCGAGTTCGGCCTTGCGCGCCCTCTCACGCGTGGCCTCCAGCTCCCCCTCACGTCGGCTGCGCTCTCGGCGCAGCTCGTCGAGCCTGGTGGTGAGTGTGGCCACCACCTCGCCGTGCTGGCGCCTCTGCTCGGCCAACTCCGCATGGTGGGCGGTGACCGTGGCCTGGTGCGTCCCGACCAGCCCGGCCAGCCGATCGATGGCCCGCAACGAGCGTTCCACCTCCTCCCGCCGCCCCTCGGCGAGACGACGGGCCTCGGCGTCGGCGGCGAGCCGGCCCTCGGTCTCGGCCAGCTGCGTCTCGAGGATCTGGCGGCGCTCGATCAGCCCCGCGGTACGCACCTCGTGGTCCTGGCGACGCGACGCCAGAACAGCGGCGCGTGCCTCCAACTCGGCTCGGAGCCGCTCGCGGCCTCGCTCGGCGTCGGCCTCGGCCTGCTCGTCGGACTCGAGGGCAGGAAGAAGTGCCTCGAGCTCCGCGATGCGGGCACCCTCGGAATCGACACGCTCGTCGTACTCGACGATGGTCGCCGCGACGGTCTCGAGCTCGCTGGCCAACTCGCGCTTCTCGCCCAGCGCTCGGCCGAGCCCCTCGGAGGCTGCGGTGAACTGGGCGTCGTTGGCGTCGAGTTGCCGGGTGAGCTCCCTCTCGTGACCCCGTGCCGCCTCGACGGCGGCCTGAGCCGCAGTCACGGCGGAGCCAGCCGCTTCGAGTTCGGCGGCCGCTGCCTCGGCGCGGTCTCGAGCGTCTTCCAGCGCGGCGGCGGTGGCACCCGAGCCTGCTGCACCCAGCCGCCACCCTGACGCGCCGAACCGGTCACCGGCTTCGGTGACCACGACGGCGCCAGGATCGGCGAGCGTCGCCTCGACTGCGGCGTCGATGTCGGCGACGCGCACGGCTCCGGCCAGAAGGTGGTCGAGCAACTCGTTCACGTCGGCCCGGTCGGAGCGGGCGTGACGACGGACTGCGTCTCCGGAGTCCGGGATGATCGCACCACTGTGCGGAGCACCGAGGGCCAACACGGCGCCGGTGGTGTCGGACTGGCGGAGCGAGGCCAGCGCGCGGCGGGCCGCCGCAGTGTCGTCGACCACCACCGCAGTGAGGGACTCGCCGAGAGCCGCCTCGACCGCCAACTCCCACCCGACGTCGATCTGGATGAGGTCGAGCAGTGTTCCGAGCACACCGCTCACGCCCTCGAGTTGCTCGGCACCGGCGCGGGCACGTGTGTCGTCGAGAGCCTGTTCGAGCGCCTCGGCACGAGCCGACCAGCGGGAGACCTGCTCGGCCACGTCCTGACGGTGCTGACGGGCCGTGTCGAGAGACGACTGGGCCACTGCGAGCGCGGCCTCGGCAGCTTCGACCTCGGCGACCAGCGGTGCCTCGATGTCGCCGGCGTCGTTGCAGGCGGCGCGCTGCCGCACGATCTCCTCCCCCGTCGCGTCGATCCGCTGAGCCAATGACTCCCTCCGGGAACGGGC
>CBFCWZ010000168.1:0-8085 GCA_965601935.1 uncultured Ilumatobacteraceae bacterium | reverse complement strand
CATGTACTTCATGGATCTCGACGACGAGAAGATCGAGGATTTCAAACAGGGTTGGGGAGCCATCGGCGACTCGATCGTGGTCGTCGGCGGCGACGGCCTCTGGAACTGTCACGTCCACACCAACGACATCGGCGCGTCCATCGAGGTGGCGCTCGAGCTCGACGGCCGTCCGAAGCAGATTCGCGTCACCGATCTGTTCGAGGAGGTCGACGATGAGCACGACCGCCGCGAGGCGGAGATGGGCGTCGTCCACGACGAGCCGCGCGCCGGTGCCGGACTCCCACCCGTCACCACTGCCGTGGTCGCGGTGTGTGCGGGTGAGGGACTGGTCGAGCTGTTCGGTCAGCTCGGCGTCCAGGGCGTGGTCACCGGCGGTCAGACGATGAATCCGTCCACCTCGGAACTGCTCGACATCGTCGGCCACGTGAACGCCGACCAGGTCGTGATCCTCCCGAACAACAAGAACATCATCCCGGTGGCCGAGCAGGTCGACGAACTCAGTGCCAAGACGGTCCTCGTGGTCCCCACCCGCACCACACCCGAGGGTCTCATCGCGCTGATGTCGTACGACCCCGAGGCCGACGCCGAGGAGAACGCCGAGCGGATGGTCGAGGCGGCCGAGTCGGTCGTCACCGGTGAGCTCACCCAGGCGGTGCGCGACTCCACGAGCGGGGTGGGCGACATCACCAAGGGCGACTGGATCGGCCTCGTACGCGGCGAGGGGATCGTCTCCGTCGGCGTCTCGATGCACGAAGCGGCGGCCGGGCTGCTCGACGTGATCGTCGGCGACGAGGCGGAACTGGTCACCGTCATCACCGGCACCGAGGCCGACGCGGCCACCACCGCGGTGCTCGAGGGCTGGCTGCGCGACAACAGGGGTGACGTCGACACCGAGGTGCAGTACGGCGGGCAGCCGCTCTACCCGTACCTCTTCGGGGTGGAGTGAGCGGGATCACACTGCGCGACCTCGAACAGATCGAGGTCGAACGGCTCAAGGGTGTCGGGCCGAAGAAGAAGACGGCGCTCGACGCGGTCGACGTCCACAACGTCCTCGACCTGCTGACCACCTATCCCCGTCGCTGGGTCGACCGGTCCTCCGAAGCGCGCATCGCCGACCTCGTTCCGGGTGAGGAGGCCCTCGTCCTGGTGGCGGTCCGGTCGGTCCGCAAGCGGACCACCCGCAACCGCCGCACCATGGTCACCGCCCAGGTGGGCGACGGTTCGGGCCGGATGGAGGTCGTGTTCTTCAACCAGCCGTGGCGCGAACGTCAGCTGCGCGAGGGGCTCCAGGTGGCCCTCTTCGGCAAGGCCGACACCTACCGTGGTGGGCTCCAGATGGCGAATCCGGTCGTCGACCTGATCGGCGACCGCACCGGACGGATCGTGCCGATCTACCCCCAGAGTGAGAAGGCGAACCTCAACACCTGGGATCTCGCGGGGTTCGTGGAGGAGGCACTGCGCCGCACTCAGAACCGGGGCATGGTCGATCCGGTGCCCGAGGAGATCCGGCGGCGACTCGGGCTCATCGACCGCGAGACCGCCTTGTGGCGGATCCACCTGCCCGAGCAGATGCGCGACAAGGAACGGGCCCGTCGTCGGCTCGCCTTCGACGAACTCCTGCGGGTACAGCTCGTCCTGGTCCTCCGCAAGCGGGCGATGGAACTGGAGGAACGCGGCCTCTCCCACGAGATGGACGGTGAGCTGGTCAGCCGATTCCACGACGTGCTGCCCTACCCGCTCACCGCGGCCCAGAGCCGTGCTCTCGCCGAGATCGCCCAGGACCTGGCGGCACCGCACCCGATGCACCGCCTCCTGCAGGGCGACGTGGGGGCCGGCAAGACGGTGGTGGCCGTCGCGACCATGCTCGCTGCGGTGCAGGGTGGTCATCAGGGCGCCCTGATGGCGCCGACCGAAGTGCTCGCCGAACAGCACGCTGCCGGGGTGCGCGACCTGCTCGGGGGGATCGTGGTCCCCGACGACGCCAACCTGTTCGGCGACCGGCCCCTGCGGGTGGAGCTGCTGACCAACCGTGTGACCGGGCCGGAACGACGGGATGTCCTCGCCGGCCTGGCCGACGGCTCGGTCGACCTCGTGATCGGAACCCATGCGCTGATCCAGGAAGGCGTCGAGTTCCACAGCCTCGGCGTGGTCGTGATCGACGAACAACACCGGTTCGGAGTCGAGCAACGCGCAGCCTTGCGCGACAAGACCATCGACGGTGCCGTGCCCGACACCCTCGTGATGACGGCCACTCCGATCCCGCGCACCGCCGCGATGACCGTGTACGGCGACCTCGACGTGAGCGTGCTCGACGAGCTCCCGCCGGGCCGGACGCCGATCGAAACGGAGTGGGCCAACGGGCCGCTGATGGAGACCGGTGTCTGGAACGATGTCCGCTCCGAGGTCGCGGCGGGCCGCCAGGCCTACGTGGTCTGCCCGCTGATCGAGGAGAGCGACAAGCTCGAGGTCGCGTCCGCCGAGGACACGTATCAGCGTCTCGTCTCCGACGAGCTGAGCGAGCTGCGGGTGGGTCTGCTCCACGGTCGGATGACGTCGGCCGACAAGGAGATGACGATGGACCTGTTCCGGGCGGGCCAGCTCGACGTGCTCGTCGCCACCACCGTGATCGAGGTCGGTGTCGATGTTCCCAACGCCACCGTCATGGTGATCCTCGACGCCGACCGGTTCGGCATCGCCCAACTCCACCAGCTCCGGGGCCGCGTCGGCCGTGGAACCGCGGCGTCGAGGTGCTGGCTGGTCACGCAGGACATCGAGGGTGAGAGCCCGCGGGTGCGAGCCCTCGTCGACTCGACCGACGGCTTCGAACTCGCCGAGGTCGACCTCGATCTGCGTGGCGAGGGAACGATCATGTCCACGAGTCAGAAGGGCCGCAGCGATCTCCGTCTGGCCTCGCTGCGCCGTGACCGCGAACTCGTCGAGCTCGCTCGCGAGGCTGCTTTCGAGATCGTCGACGCCGACCCACGGCTCTCCACCCACCCCGCGCTCGCCGACGAACTCGATCTCCTCTTCAGCGAAGCGGACGAAGAATTCCTCACCAAGAGCTGAGACCGCGATCTGGCTACGTAATGGTGTCAGACACCGCTTCAGGTTCCGCTTCAGCTCTCTTCGAAATCGTGGCAACACGAACCTGAAGCCGTGTCGGGAGACCTCGCAGTGAGAGGCGTCAGTTCGGCAGGAAGAACTCCCCTTGGATCCCGTCCGGGTCGCGGAAGACGACCACCGGGCCGACCGGCGAGTCTGCGACGGGCGTGTATGTCGCGCCCATCTCTTCGAGACGCTGCTCGTAGAAGGCGAGCGCGTCGCGGTCGGGAACGCCGAACGCGAAGTGGTCCATCCCGACACGGAATTCGGTGAAGCGGTCCTTGTCGTGTTCCTTGTAGTGGCGGACCGCGAAGAGGAAACCGTCCCCGCCGAAGATGCGGGCACGTACCGTCTCGTCATCGATCGTGAGCACCTCTTCCAGGCCGAGCAGTTGCTCGTAGAAGGCGTGGCTGGCGTCTGCATCCGAGACGGTCAGGGCGATGTGGTGGACGCCGGTGATGTTCGACATGGTGTGATCTCCTCGGTTCGGCACCGGATCTCGGTGTGTTCCCGACGATGACAGGAGGGGTTCGACGCTCGTTCGACGCAGCGTCGACCCCGGTCACGAGATTCCGTCGAGCAACCGCCTCGCGGCCGCTCCGGCCGAGTCGAGAGTGTGCTCGCGGCCGCGCTCGAGGGAGCGATCCATCTCGGTCTGATCGAGTCGCGAGGCCAGTGCGCCGACGGCGGCCTCGTGACCCTCCAGCTCCCAGGGCCGATGGTCGTGCCCGCTGATCTCGCGCAGGCGATCGGCAGCGCCGAGCAACTCGGCGACCAGACCTGGATCGGCGTGGGTCGCGGCGGTGGCTGCGGCGACGGCTTCGAGGACATGTGCAGTGCAGCCCTCGTGACGCAGAGCCAGGAAGACGTCCATCGCCTCGGCGAGCCACCCGCCGACGTCTCCTTCGTGGCGGCGGAGTGCGATGAGGGCCCGCACCTCGAGGCAGTGGGCAAGAGCGGTGGGCGCGTCGACGGCTCGGCAGCGTCGCTCCGCCTCGAGGCTCCACTGATGCGCGTCGTCCAGATCGGTGCCCATGCTCGCCCGCATCCACGAGGCGTTCGCCAAACCGATGGGATCATCGAGTCGTTCGAACGTATCCAGCGCGTCCTCGATGGCGTCTCGAGCGCCGTCGATGTCGTCGTTCGCCCACGAGGCGAAGGCCTCGAGAAACGCCCCCCACGCAGCGTTGCCCGGGTCGCCCAGGTCCTCGTACATCCGCGTGGCGGCCTGTGCGTAGCGGACGCCTGCAGACATCGCACCCATTTCGACGGCCAGGTTGGCAGCGGCGAGGTTCGCTCGGCCGGCAGCCTCCGAAGGTTCGCCTCCGGTCGACGGCTGCAACTCGTCGATCAGCCGGATCCGCTCGCGCGGCACGTCCACCGGCACCGATGCCACGATCCGCAGCGCCTCGTGCCGCCGGTTCTCGGCGAGTAGGAGATGGAGGGCGGTGCGTGCCACGGCGCGCTCCTCGGTGGCCTCGCGAATGGTCTCGTCCTGTCGTTCGGTGCGCATGTTCCCTTCGAGCCGATCCACCAGTTGCATCACCCAGTCGATCAGGCGGGCCTCCATCTCGCGCCGCCGTCCCGCCTCCTCGAGTCGCCGCAGGCCGAAGGTCCGGATCGTCTCCAAGAGCCGGTAGCGCGAGCGCGTCTCTCCCACTTCCAGCTGGGCGAGCGACTTGTCGACGAGGCGGCCGATACCGTCGAACACGTCGTCGGCGTCCAACTCCTCGTCGGTGCAGACGGCCTCGACTGCAGCGAGGGAGAAGGTCTGCCCGAACACGGCCAGCCGGTTCAGCAGGAGCCTGTCGGGTGGCGTGAGGAGTTCGTGCGACCAGGCGATGACGCCCTCGAGGGTCTGGTGTCGTTCGTCGGCTGCACGGTCGCCGGAGCGCAACAGACGAAATCGGTCGTCGAGGCGACTCACGACGTCGACGAGAGCGAGGCCACGCGTGCGCGCCGCCGCCAACTCGATGGCCAGTGGTAGACCATCGAGTGCGGCGACCAATTCGCGGACGAGAGGCAACTCTCGATCGGGAGTCACACGGCCCGTGGCGGCCTCGGCCCTGGTCAGGAACAGCTCTTCGGCGGGACTGATCCCGTCGCTCGTGTCCGACCGGAGGGGCTCGACCCAGCGGACTCTCTCGCTGCGAACCTGCAACGGCTCGCGCGAGGTGCACAGGAGCCGGACCTGGGGACAACCATCGAGCAGCGAACGCACGACCGTCGACGCCCCGTCGAGGAGGTGCTCGCAATTGTCGAGGATCACGAGAGCGGCTTCGCCTGCGGTCGCGGAGTTGACGGCTCCTGCGAGGTCGAGATCGGTGCGGTCGGGCAGCGACATCGTCCGTCGCACGGCCGCCTCGACTCCCTCGTCGCCGGCCACTCCGGCCAGAGCGACGAAGTGGACGCCTCCCGGGTGGTCGCCGAGCGCCCGTCGCGCCGACTCCGACGCCAGCCGGGTCTTGCCGACGCCGCCGGGGCCGACGAGCGTCGTGAGTGGTCCGTCGGCGAGGCTGTCGCGCACGTCGCGGAGTTCGGAGTCGCGTCCGATGAAGGCATCCCTCGGGTCGGGCAAGTTGTTCGGCACGTTGCGCGCCGTCGGCAGCGGAGGGAAGTCCTGAGGGAGCCCGGCCGCTGCCAGCTGCCAGATCCGCTGGGGGCGTTCGATGTCCTTCAGGCGATGGACGCCGAGGTCGTGCCACTCCGGTTCGGGGGCGAGTGAGACGGTGGTGTCGGAGGCGACGATCTGGTCGGCATGGGCGGTCGAGGCCACGCGGGCCGCCAGGTGGACGGTGGCTCCGGTGTAGTCGTCGCGCACCACGAGGGCCCGTCCTGAGTGCAGCCCGACACGGACGTGGACGTCGTTGTCGCCCTGCCAGGGCTCGTCGCGCAGGCCCCGCACGATGCCCGTGGCACCGGCGCACGCATCGTCGGCGGCCGCGAACACGGCGAAGGTCGCGTCACCCTCGGTCCCGAAGATCTGACCGCCCGCGCGGTCGATGGCTCCGACGATGATCTCGCGATGTCGTTCCAACAAGCCGGCGTAGGCCTCGTCTCCCACCCTGCGATTCAACGCCGTCGAACCGACGATGTCGGTGAAGAGGAAGGTCACCGTTCCCTCGGGGAGCGCGGGGCGCCCTGTCGTGGGCGTGCCACCTGCGGGGCTCGGCGTCGGCAGCGTGGCCAGCGAGGGGTCGCGGTCGAGCATCCGTCGCTCGAGATCGACGAACTCCGGGCCGGGATCGATCCCGAGCTCCTCGGCCAGACCGCGCCGAGTGGTCGACAACCCGCGCAGTGCCTCCGACACGCGGCCGGTCCTGTACCGGACCGCGGCGAGGAGGGTGGCCAGTCGTTCATCCAGCGGATCATCGGCCAGCTGCGCGGCGCAACCCTCGAGGACTTCGTCGAAGCGCCCGAATTCGGTGAGCAGTTCGAGTCGGTCGGCGACGACGTGGCGCCGCGTCTCTTCGAGCGGCAGCGCCGCGCGGTCGGCCCAATCCGATCCACGGAACTCCTCGAGTGCCGGTCCACGCCACAGTGCCAGTGCCTCGTCGAGGTGGTCGAGGCGCGCCTCGCCGGTCAGGGTTCTCGCCTCGCCGACGAGGTCCTCGAACCGGGTCGCATCCAGATCGTTGCGCTCGACGCTGACGCCGTAGCCGGAGGAGTCCGACTCGACGGTGAGGGGGGCCTCGAGCTTGCGGAACTGTGACAGGTAGGTCCGGACCGTCCCTCCTGCACCTTCGCTGGGAGCCCCCTCCCACAACTCGTCGCAGATCCGTTCGAGCGACGAGGTGGTTCCCGCTCGGGTGAGCAGGAGCGCGAGGAGCCCCCGCCGCCGTCGGCCACCTACCGTGTCGTCATCGACTCTGAGTTCACCGAGGATCCCCAAAGGCGTCATCCGCACCCCCGTTTTGCAGCGATCCTAGTGAGCAGCAAGGGGCCGTTGCTCGGGAGTTCCCGGGGGACCGGAGGTCGCACTGACGGCCGTCCGGCTACGTGATCAGTAGCGGTCGGTGTCGTCGAGATCGTCGTCGTCGGTGAGGACGAGATCCCATCGGTCGAGGCAATCCTCGCAGCGGTAGGCGACCACATCGTCAGCTTCCCAGATGCCGTCTTCGGCTGGGGGAGTGAGGAGGAAGCAGCGGCCGCCGCAGTCCACGCAGACGATCTGTTCCGGCGGCTGGATCACGTCGCCAGTCTGCCGGAGCCGGCCGACAGTCCGGGCGACCTATCCTGCGGCCGATGCGTGTGGTGGCCGGAACACTGGGTGGACGGCGACTCGTGTCGCCCGAGGGTCGCACGACGCGCCCGACGACCGATCGCGTACGCGAGGCGATCTTCAACTCGCTCGGGAGCTGGGGCCTGATCGAAGGTGCGCTGGTGGCCGATCTCTACGCGGGGAGCGGCGCAGTCGGGATCGAGGCGATCTCACGCGGCGCCGAGCACTGCATCTTCGTCGAGCGGGACCGCGACGCGTTACGGGCGCTCGAGGACAACGTCGACCAGCTCGAACTCGGCCCGAGGACGAGAGTCCTGCGCTCCGATGCGCTCGGCGCCGCAGGAAACCTCGACGTCGACCTCGTGTTCGCCGACCCTCCGTACGACTTCAACGATTGGGAGTTGCTCGCCGAACGGGTCGGAGCTCCGCTGTTCATCACCGAGTCGGGCCACTCGCTCCCCGAACTGGACGGCTGGACCGTCGCCCGTGAGAAGCGCTACGGCCGCACCTGGGTGACCTTCCTCGAACGTCCCGACTGACCCCTTCGCGGCGTGACCAGGGCACGGTGTCAGGAGGCCGCGCGGGGGCGTGACCTGAGGTTCGCGAGTCGCTGGGATTCTCGTCGTCCCTGGTCCGGGGATCGCCAGTCGAGTCGGGTCCGTCCAACCCGCTCCCTCCTCCGCGGAGTCTTTCGACACCGCTGCACCTCGCGCTGCACGTCCCGGCGGTGTGTACGTGCTTCGGGGAAGGCGTGATGGGTC
>CBFCWZ010000167.1:0-8096 GCA_965601935.1 uncultured Ilumatobacteraceae bacterium | reverse complement strand
GCCGAGCACACCGGCTAGCGCCTCGACGGCGGTGCGGACGATGTTGACCTCGGGCTGCTGTGCCGTGAGCGAGACGCCGGCGGTCTGGGTGTGGAAGCGCAGCTGCATCGACCGTTCGAGCTCGGCGTCGTACCGCTCCTTCATCCAGCGGGCCCAGATGCGCCTCGCGGCGCGGTACTTGGCGATCTCCTCGAAGAAGTCGATGTGGGCATTGAAGAAGAACGAGAGGCGCGGGGCGAAGGCGTCGACCGGGAGGCCTGCCTGCAGCGCCAACTCGACGTAGGCGAAGCCGTTGGCGAGGGTGAACGCCAGCTCTTCGGCGGCGGTGGAGCCCGCCTCGCGGATGTGGTAGCCGGAGATCGAGATCGAGTGCCAGCGCGGCATCTCCGCAGCCGTGAACGAGATGGTGTCGCGCACCAGCCGCATCGACTGGCGGGGCGGGAACACGAACTCCTTCTGGGCCTGGTATTCCTTCAAGATGTCGTTCTGGAGGGTGCCGCCGAGGCGGGACCGGTGGACGCCGGCCTTCTCGGCCTGGGCGACGAACATCGCGAAGATCGGAGCGGCCGGGGAGTTGATCGTCATCGACGTGGTGATGTCACCGAGGTCGATCCCCGAGTAGAGGTCTTCCATGTCGGCCAGCGAGTCGACGGCAACGCCACACCGGCCGACCTCGCCGAGCGACATGACGTCGTCGGAGTCGAGCCCCAACAGGGTCGGCATGTCGAAGGCGGTGGAGAGGCCGTCGCCTCCCGCCTTGATGATCTCCTTGAAACGCCAGTTGGTGTCCTCGGCGGTGCCGAAGCCGGCGAACATGCGCATCGTCCAGAGCTTGGAGCGGTACATCGACGCGTAGGGGCCGCGCGTGTACGGGTACTGGCCGGGGAACTCACCGTCGTCGGGGCCGTAGACCGGGTCGAGTGGGATGCCCGACATGGTCGAGTAGTCGGCTTCGCGCAGCGGCGACTCGTCGAAGGCCTGCTGCCACATCTCGCGCGGTGAGTTCATGAAGGGGACTTTAGTTTGTGCGACACTCGGATCACCTTGGCGAGCAGCCTGTGAACTGGAGGGGACGAGATGAGTGGGGAGGGTCTGAGCGAGAGTTGGGCCACGTTGTGGGAGTCGATGGCCGACGCCCAGCCCGACGAGATCGCGGTGGTCATCGGCGACACCGAGATGACGTGGAGCGGCTACGACGCCCGTGCCGCCCTGTTGGCAGGGGCCTTGCGGGCCCGGGGTGTGGAAACAGGGGCGCGGTTCGCCCAACTCCTCTACAACTGCCCCGAGTACATGGAGTCGGTGTACGCCGCGTTCAAGTTGCGGGCGACACCGGTGAACGTGAACTACCGCTACAAGGGGCCGGAGATCGCCTACATCTGCGACAACGCGGAGGCCGAGGTGCTGGTGTTCCACGGCTCGCTCGGCGACCGTGTGGCCGATTCCCACGCCGCGATGCCGTCGGTGAAGGTGCTGCTCCAGGTCGACGACGGATCACCACTCGTCGACGGGGCCGAGTGGTACCACGAGGTTGTCGACGCTGCCGTTCCGATGGAGCGCATCGAGCGCTCCGGCGAGGACGCCCTCATGCTCTACACGGGCGGAACCACGGGCTACCCGAAGGGTGTGGTGTGGCGCCACGTCGATCTGTACCAGGCGCTCGGGTTCACGTCGTACACGGCGGCGGGCATCGACATTCCCACCACCGCCGAAGGTGTGGGCGCGATCGCCGCTCGGCTGAAGGGGGAGGGCCAGGCCCCGGTGATGTTGTGCGCCCCGCCGCTGATGCACGGCACGGCCCTGTTCCTCGCCATCAGCTCGTTCTGCCTCGGCGGCAGCGTGGTGATGCTCGGTGGCCGGTCGTTCGACGCGGGGGAACTGTGGGGCCTCGTCGAGAAGTACGGCGTCACCCAGATCTCACTCGTGGGTGACGCCTTCGCCCGACCGATGACTGCCCTCCTCGAGGAGGAGAGTGCCGCCGGAGAGTCGCGGGACCTCACCACGATCACCCGCATCGCGTCGACGGGGGCGACGCTGTCGGCCGAGCAGAAGCGGCTGTTCCAGAAGTACGCCCCCAACGCGGTGATCCTCGACATGGTCGGAGCCTCCGAGGGCGGGCCGTACGCGGTGGCGATGACGATGCCCGGCGACGAACCGACCGACACGGCGGTGTTCACCGCGCCACCGAACGTCGTCACGATCGACCCGGCCACCGACACGCCACTTCCCCGCGGGAGCGACATCCCCGGGATGCTCGGCTTCTCGGGGCCGATGCCGCGGGGCTACTGGAAGGCGCCGGAGAAGACCGCCGAGACGTTCCGCGAGATCGACGGGGTGCGGTACAGCGTGCCCGGCGACTTCGCCCTGATCGCCGAGGACGGCACGGTGACACTGCTCGGACGCGGCTCGGTGTGCATCAACTCCGGTGGCGAGAAGATCTATCCCGAAGAGGTGGAGGTCGCGGCCCGGCTGCATCCGACCGTGGTCGACGCCAACGTGGTGGGGATCCCGCACGAACGGTTCGGTGAGTCGGTGGCCCTCGTGTGCTCGGTGTCGGAGCCCACCGATCCTGACGACATCATCGCCACCATCACCACGCAGATCGCCGACTACAAGCGGCCCCGCAAGGTCGTGTTCGTCGATGAGGTGTACCGCGCCCCCAACGGCAAGTCCGACTACAAGTGGGCGCGCAAGATGGCCGCCGAGGCGCCCTGATCAGCCGTCCCAGTAGTTGCCCTGGACGTTCACGTCGAAGTTGATCTCGTACTCGCTCCACGACGGTGAGGTCCGACCGGCGAGGCCGAGCCATTCGACGAGGGCCTGCTGATCCGCCACGCGGGTGCGCACACAGCCCTTGCTCCGGGGCGAGGTGGGGACATTGACCGCGCCGTGGATCGCCTGGCCGCCGTCGAAGTAGATCGGCTTGTACATGTTGCCGTTGAGGGGGTTGTCGACGGTGACGGGGTACAGGCTGCTGTCGTGCCATCCGTTGTTGCCGGCGGCGGGGTCGTAGCGGAAGGAGGGACTGCGGTCCTGGAGTCGGGTGCCGTGACCTGACTCACCCGTCGACACGGGGAACACGAACTGGAGGTTCTCGGCGCCCGCTCCCACGAACATCACCTGGCACGTCATGTCGATGAGCCCCCAGCGTTCTGAGTTGAGCGCCGAGGTGAACGGGATCGGCAGCGTCTTCATGTCCATCAGCTGCTTCTGTTCCTCGCTACCCGGTTCCATGCTGTTCCGGTTGACGGGGAGGCCGGCGGCGAGTCGCCAGGCGCAGAGACGCTGCTGGGTGACCGGCCCGGAGATGCCGTCGACGAGGAGTTCCCGGATCGCGTACGGAGCGAACAGCTCGTTGAGCTTCTCCTGCTGGGCGACGACGGCCTCCTCTTCTTTCGAGAACTCCTTCTCGACGCGCTGTTCGCCCTCGACGTCGTTGATTCCGTTGCCGACACAGATGTCGAGATGGGCACCGGCGTTGATGGCGTCGGGGTCGGTGATCCCGTTCTCGGCGGCGATGGTCTCGGCGGTGACGGTCTCGTCGTCGATCTCGGCGGCGATCTTGTTCAGCGAGTCGCCGGGTTGGATCACGATCACGCACGCTGCGTCGTAGACGTCGTCCTCGTCGGGCTCAGGCCGCGGTTCCGGTTCCGGTTCGGTCGTGCTGGTGGTCGTCGTGCTGGTGGTCGTCGTGCTGGTGGTCGTCGTACTCGTACTCGAGGTGGTGGTCTCGGGCGGTTCGGTCGTGGAGGTCGTCGTCGTGGTCGTCGTTGTCGTGGTCGCGGTGGTGGTTTCGACCGGCTCCACCTCGGCCACCTCCGTCTCCACCGGCGCGGTGTCCCCACTCGCCTCGGTGCTCGTGGTGCAGGCGCCGAGGAGCAGGGCGAGTCCTCCCAGCACCATTGGCGCACGCAACATCCAGCGAACGCTAGTGACCGAGCGGGCGTGAATGTTGGCGCCTCCATGCGACCGCCCCGGGCGAGGCCGGCGCGGTCGGGAGGCTCCGGGAATCGAACGACCCTGCTACGTCGCCCTTCAGCCGTCAGGTGCCAGCAGGAACGAGAGCTGGCCACCCTCGACGAGGTCGCCGTCGGTGATTCGTGAGTCGGCGTTGAAGTCGTCTTGGTCCTCGATGCCGTGGGCCTGAACGTCGATCAGGAACAGGGTGCCGGCCTTCTCGCCGAACAGGCTCGACACGTCGACGATCCCGGAAGTCTCCCACTCACCGGCATTTCCGGCGTCCTGGTCGACCGGCGTTCCGGTCGTCGTCGGGTCGAGGACGACCGACCGGTCGATGTTGTAGAGCCGCTCGAGCTTCTTGCCGTTCTTGGTCATGCGGACGGCACCGGCCTCGTTCGGGTTGGCCGCGCCCGGGCCCCAGAGCGGCTCGCCGTCGAGGGTCTGCTCTTCGGCCTCGTCCTCTTGGATGTAGATCCGGCCGTCGTCCGCCCAATCGAGGTTGTCCGGCGAGCGCAAGGTGCGAGCCGGGTCGGCATCGCCGTCGTAGATGATTCGGAGGGTCGCGCTGAGGTTCTCGAAGTTCGTCTTCAACGTGTAGGTGGTGCCGAAGGTGTCGACCCCGCCGACGTAGTTGTCGACGCCGGTGGAAGCGATCACGGCGACCCGGCCGTTGTCGGGACTGGTGGCCACGTCCTCGGGACGGGAGAAGCCGAACGCGCCGAGCTCCTCGGCCTGCAACCAGAGGTTGCCCTGGTTCGGGTAGCCGAAGTCGTCGAAGCCCTCCTGGCCGGCCATGGCTTCGTTGCGACTGTTGTCGACCTCGACCCACTTTCCGCCGAGCGAGCCGGTGCCGCGGAAGTCGGCCGGGCTGGTGGCACCGTTGCTCGCCACCCATACATAGAGGTCGCCCCCGCGCAACCCGTTGCGGGCCGGAAGGTCGCCGTCCGGGTCCTTCTCGCCGACGTACAGGAACAGCGGGGCGGCTTCGCGCACACCATCATCGTCGAAGTCGAACGGCGAGGTGTCGTCGCCGAGCAGCACGGCGATGGTGTCCGTGTCGCCGGTGTCGAGGTAGGTCACGTTCTCCCACGCTCCGCGCCCGAGATCGGGCAGATGCCAGATGTCGCCTGTCGCGGGGTCGAGCGCCCATTCGGCGCCGCCGGTGGGGTTGAAGAACCCACCGTCTTCCTCGCCGGCCATGTAGAGACGGTCCTCGAGCCCCCGCCCGCCACCGAACTCGTGTGCCTCGAAGAGGCTGCCGGAGCAGAACCGGCTGAATCCGGCGAGGCCGCCGGCGATGAACGACGTGTCGGTCGCCAGCTCACCGTCGACGTCATAGATCGAGTTGATGGCCAGCCCGGTGTCGATCACCTGCCGGGTGTCTCTGTCGATGTCGAAGTACGAGATGCGAGCACCCGTGAGGCCGATGCCGTCGACCGTGAACGGGTAGCCGCGGAAGTGGAGCAGCTCGTGGTTGGCGAGGACACGCACCGTGTCGGCGTCGAGTTCGAATGCTCCGAGCCCGTCGAGGACTCCGGGGGGCGTGTATCCGTTCAAGGTCTCGCCGACCGTCCAGATCGGATCGACCTCCCAGCCGTCGACGCCGACCGCCATACTGTGCCCAGCGGCGTTCGCCGGCAATCCAGCCAACACCAGGCCGACGCCTGCGGTGAGCGCGGCCCATCTTGCGTGCTTCTGCCATTGCATCAGTTGTTCCCCGTTTCTCTTGCAGCCTTCCCCAGGCTGAACGGAACCTGCCGTGCACATCGCGGCGGTGATCCGGTGGGTCCAGAGTACTCGCGTGTCAACTGGGCGAGGTCACGACGGCGTGGCAGGATCGTGCCATGGCTGATCTGACGTTCGGTGTGTTCATCCCGCAGGGCTGGAAGATGGAGCTGTCCTCCATCGATGACCCACAGGCGAAGTGGGCCAAGGCGGTGGAGATCTCGGTGCTGGCCGAGGAGCTCGGCTTCGACTCGCTGTGGGTCTACGACCACTTCCACAACGTCCCCGTCCCGGCCCACGAGACGATGTTCGAGTGCTGGACCACGTTGGCCGCGATGTCCCAGCGCACCTCCACGATCAAGCTGGGCCAGATGGTCGGGTGTGCGCCCTACCGCGAGCCGTCGATGCTGGCGAAGATCACCTCCAACATCGACGTGATCTCCGGCGGGCGTCTGATCTGGGGGATCGGTGCCGGCTGGTACGAGCACGAGTTCAAGGGCTACGGGTACGACTTCCCCGTGCCGGCCGAGCGCATCCGCATGCTGCGCGAGACCGTCGAGATCGTCACGGCGATGTGGTCCGAGTCCGACGTCAGCTACGAAGGGCGGCACTACTCGCTCGACGGGGCGCAATGTGACCCCAAGCCGGTGCAGTCGCCGCGCCCGCAGGTGCTCATCGGCGGTGGCGGCGAGCAGCTCACGTTGCGGGTGGTCGCCAGGCTGGCCGACGCGTCCAACTTCGGGGGCAAGCCCCACGAGTGGGCGCACAAGGCGGAGGTGCTGCAGGGCCACTGCGCCGACGTCGGGCGCGACTACGACGAGATCCAGAAGACCTGGTCGCCCGAGGTGTTCATCCGTGAGTCGGAACAGGAGATCGTCGACGGTGGCACCCGCAGCTTCTACGGCGAGCCCTACGAGTCGTGGCACGCCGGCAACCTTGTCGGCACCCCCGAACAGGTCGCCGACAAGATCCAGACCTACATCGACCTCGGCTGCACCGGCTTCTACCCCTGGTGCTCCGACTACCCCGACACCGAGACCATGACCCTCCTCGCCGAGAAGGTCATCCCCGCAGTCCGCACCGCCAACGCATAGGACCCTGCGGCGATGGCCGATACGTGGGGCCGTCTACGGTCGAGAGCGATGAACACCCAGCTCGCCATCATCCTCGCTGTTCTCGTCGGCCTCGTGCTGGCCGTCGTGATCGGGTTCGTGTTCGGCCCTCTGGTGGGTGCCGTGACTGCGGGGTGCGTGACCTGGCTGGGTGTCCGGCGGTGGCAGCGGGCCTCAGCCTGAGAGGGCGGCGGACCACCAGGCCTCGAAGCCCGGTTCGATGGCCGCGTCGACGAGTTCGACGATGAGGCCGGTCGGGGGCTGGAGGTAGGTGAAGACGCCGTAGCTGCCGGACTCAGGGTGCTGGTGGGCGGCGGCGAGGGTCCAGCCCTGTTCGATGAGCCGGTCGGTCTCGGCCCTGATGTCGTCGACCCACACGCCGATGTGGTGGGCTCCGGGTTGCTCCCGGCCGTCCCACACGGTGCCCGGAGGGCCTTCCAACAGCTCGAGGTGCTGCGGCCCCTCGGCCGAGTAGGTGAACTTCAGGTGGAGTTCCTGCAGGCCGGCGTCGGGGGTCCAGACGGACTGCTCGACCTCGCGGACTGCGGCCCAGGTGACGTCGAGTCCCTCGCCGTAGTCGGCGAGGGCGGCGTCGAGGTCGGGGACCCGCACGCCGGTGTGGAAGATGCGCTGGTAGTCGATCACGTGTCGAGTTCCTCGGGGGTCTGGAGCAGGTCGCAGACGGTGCGACAGAACTCGGCGGCCGGGGCACCGTCGAACACTCGGTGGTCCCAGGTCAGGCTGAGGGTGATCCGCGTGATGGTCGAGACGTGCCCGTCGCTGACCACGACGTCGTCGCGCAGGCGGCCCACGCCGAGGATCGCCGTGTTCGGCGGGTTGATCACCGGCGTGAATCCGTCGACGCCGAACATGCCGAGTGTGCTGACCGAGAAGGTGCCGCCCTCCAGGTCGGGCAGGTCGAGCGCACCCGACCGCGCCGCCTCGGCGAGACGGGAGGTCTCGGCCGACAGATCGGACAGGCTGTTGTCGAGCGTGTTCCTGACGACCGGGACGATCAGCCCCTCGTCGAGGGCGACCGCCATACCGACGTGGACGTCGGGGAGCAGGGCGATGCCGTCGTCGGTGACCTGGGAGTTCACTCTCGGGTGCCGGGCGAGGGCGCGCGCGGTGGCGGCGATGACGTAGTCGGTGTAGCCGGGTGCGGGGCCCGACGCCTTCCGGGTCGCCCGGTCGGCGACCACGGCGTCGAGGTCGGCGTCCATGAACAAGGTGAGCTGGGCCATCTCGCCGAGCGAGCCGCGCATCCGCTTCGCAATCGTGCCGCGCATCCCGCGGAACGGG
>CBFCWZ010000166.1:0-8141 GCA_965601935.1 uncultured Ilumatobacteraceae bacterium | reverse complement strand
CCAGGCCCATCGCCTTCACCGCAGCGCGATCCGGGTCGCAGAACACGAGGAACTGCTCGGTGAGCGGCCCGAGGAACGCCTGGGCGTCGTTGGCTCCGGCCGTGACGATCAGGTTGATCCGGACGTCGGCTCCGCGATACTCCTCGAGGACGCGGGTGGCGGTCTTGAGGATCCAGGAGCTCTCGTTGGTGTAGGGGTCGAGCACCACGGAGGCCAGGTGGAACGTGGTGAGGAATTCCATCACAGGGCGCCCCTCGCCGAGCTCGCCCTTGACGAGCGGCGTCAGCACGAGGTCTTCCGGGAGCTGGGTCACAGCGGTGTCGGCCACGGCGTGCGATCGTAGTCACCCCGCGCCGACCCCTCCCACCCGGATGCGGTGTGGGGCGGAGCGACGGAGCATCGTAGCCGGACTACGGTCGGCGCGGTGCATCCGATCGAGCACCTGCGCTATGTCGCCCGGGCCCGCGGGGTCGAGCCTGCGACGTTGGTGGAGGAGTCGGCGCACGCACTGGGTTCGCTGCGATTCGACCCGTCGGGCGTGGTCGTGGCCTGCCGCCGCATCGTGGAGCGGCATCCGTTCACCGGCGCGCTCTGGTGGCTGTGTTCGGGGATCTGCGCCAGCGCCGAGCCGTTCGACGCGGTCTGGGAGCTGGCGAGCGACATCCGCAACGACCGCACGGGCGCGAATCTCGGCGCCGACCTCCCCGACGACGCCACGGTGGTCACGATCGGCGACCCCCACACCGTCGCGGCGGGGCTGATCCGGCGAGGCGATGTGGAGGTCCTTGCGCTCGACGCGCAGCACGAGGCATCGTCGTTCGTGCGCCGCTTGGAGCGCGCCGAGGTCGACGTGGAACCGCTCGACGCAGGTGTGGCCGGAGCGGCGGTACGTTCCGCCGACGTGGTGCTCGTGGACGCGCTCGCCCTCGATGCCACTCGGGTCGTCGCCCCGATCGGGTCGTCCACCATCGCCGGGCTCGCGTCGGCGAATGGCATCGAGTGCTGGCTGGTTGCCGGAAAGGGCACCCGCCTGCCGTCGGGCTACGTCGATGCGATGGAGCAGGCGCTGGCGCAGATGTGCGCCGACTCGGCCCCGTGGTGCCTCGAGGCCGAGATCCTCCCGACCAGCCAGTTCACCCACGTCGTCGGCCCCCACGGCCGCCTCCCGATGGGCCCCCACGCCACGACCGCCGAGTCCCCCTTCACCCCCGAACTCCTCCGCCCCAGCCCCATCTGACCCCACCCCACCTGTTTGCGTACCGCTTTCGCTCGGACGTCCGAGCGGTACTGGTACGCAAACAGTCAGGGGAGGCCGAGGGCGGTGACCAACTGCTGGCGCACCCAGAGTTCGCGCTCGGTGACCTGCTCCCAGGTGAACTCGTACACCTTCAGCCCGAGGTCCTGAAGCTCGTTGCGGCGTTGCGCGTCCTTGGCGCGGTCCGAAGCAGTCGAGTGGCCTCGCCCGCCGCTGACCTCGACGACGACCGACTGCTCTTCGAAGAAGAAGTCGACGCGGGCGATGAACCGGCCCCGACGCTGAAACACCGCCTGGGTCAGCGGCCTCGGGAGGCCCGCCCTGCGAACCAGAGCAAGGAATTTGCGCTCGAGCGGGCTGTGGCCTCCGGAGTCCTCGAGAAGTCGGTCGATCGTGCGCACGCCCCAGCGCCCGGACCCCCGTAGGCCCTGCAGACGGCGAGCGAGGACGACGGGAGAGGACAGACCGAGGCGAACGGCCGAGTCGATGGCCGCCTCGATCCGAGTAGGTCGCTTCCGCGCCAGCGCCAAGTCCAGGATCGTCCGGGTGGCGGACGTACAGCGCAGGGAGTCGACCGTCACGACGTCTGTTCTCCCGATCCGGTGGCTCGTGT
The DNA here is from genome assembly GCA_965601935.1 of uncultured Ilumatobacteraceae bacterium. Taxonomy (GTDB): domain Bacteria; phylum Actinomycetota; class Acidimicrobiia; order Acidimicrobiales; family Ilumatobacteraceae; genus CBFCWZ01. The sequence goes on along the minus strand of CBFCWZ010000166.1, from coordinate 6,273 downwards.
GGACCGTGAAGTGGTTGCGTCCGGCTCTCGTCGTTCTGGGGACCAGGAACTCGACCGCGGTGGTGTCGGACCGGTCGAGGCCGTGGAGGGCCGCTGCCGCCTCGAAGCCGACTGCGCTCTTCGGCCCGAGCGAGAGCAGGCCGAGTCGAAGCTGGTAGCGGTGAGTGGTGGGACAGCCCGCCACGGCATACACACGCGGAGCCGCTCGGCGCAGCGACCCCGCCGCAACCATTCTTCGGCGCTGTTGCTCGCTCACGCCATGAGCGCTGAGTTGCCCGGCGGTGATGAGGCCGTCTTGTTGTGCGGCGACCGCCGCGATCTGCTCGTCCACATCTTCCAGAGGGTCGCCACGTCCTCGATTGGGAACGTTGACGGTTTGCGTGCCGTTTCCGCTCGGATGTCCGAGCGCTATTGGTACGCAAACAGATGGGGGGCGGGGTCAGAGTTTGCGGTGTCTGGGTTGGTGGCCGGTGAGGTCTTCGATGAGGGTCTCGGCGTCGGCGAGGCGGTCTTCGGTGACGAAGATCCGGGCCATGGGTTCGCGGGTGTAGGTGGTGAGGTGGAGGGAGAACTCCTCGTTCACCACCGCGGGGATCCCGGCGGCGTTCAACTCCTCGGTGATCATCTGCGACTGCCACAGCGGCACCCATGCAGCTTCGGTGACCCGGTCGGGGTCGGGTGGCCGAGGTGGGTGTTTGCCGAATACCCAGTTCCACGCCCGGCGGATCATCGCACCCGAACTCCCTGCTCAGGGCAGCTGTTTCGGGCATGAGACAGCAACATGAAATGACTGTACGGGTGGCCCGAACGATTGTCCACGCGCGCCGGGGTCACTAGTGTCGATTTCCTCCCGGGACTGCACTGCGCGGCCCGGTTCCAACCGAGTTGAGGGGTGTACATGGCGAACATCGTGAAAGCGGCATTGCTGCAGACCGACTGGACCGGCTACAAGGAGTCGATGATCGACAAGCACGAGCAAGCGGCCCGCGACGCCGCTGCCCAGGGCGCCCAGATCATCTGCTTCCAGGAGCTCTTCTACGGCCCCTACTTCTGCCAGGTCCAGGACGCCGAGTACTACGAGTACACCGAGTACATCCCCGACGGCCCCACCACCCAGCGGTTCACGGCCCTGGCGAAGGAGCTGGGCATGGTGATGGTGCTGCCGATGTACGAGATCGAGCAGCCCGGCATCTACTACAACACCGCCGCGGTGATCGACGCCGACGGCAGCTACCTCGGCAAGTTCCGCAAGCAGCACATCCCGCAGGTGAAGGGGTTCTGGGAGAAGTTCTACTTCCGGCCGGGAAACGGCGGATACCCGGTGTTCGACACGGCAGTCGGCAAGGTCGGTGTGTACATCTGCTACGACCGCCACTTCCCGGAAGGCTGGCGGGCGCTCGGCCTCAACGGAGCCGAGATCGTCTTCAACCCCTCGGCCACGCACCGCGGCCTCAGTGAGTACCTCTGGAGCATCGAGCAGCCTGCCGCCGCGGTGGCGAACATGTACTACGTCGGCGCGATCAACCGGGTGGGCATCGAGCCGCTCGGCGAGAACGACTTCTACGGCCAGAGCTACTTCGTCGACCCCCGCGGCCAGTACGTGGGCGACAAGGGCGACCCCTACGAGCCCGAACTCGTCCTCCGCGACCTCGACATGGACAAGATCAGGGAAGTCCGCGACGGCTGGGCGTTCTACCGCGACCGCCGTCCCGATGCCTACGACGAACTCGTCGAGGGCTGAACAGGTAGAGGAGGAACACCATGACCACTCTCATCTCCGGTGGAACGATCGTCTCGGCGGTCGGACGCCGCGCCGGTGACGTTCTGATCGACGGCGAGTCGATCACCGCCATCCTCGCCCCCGGCCAGGCCGAGTCGCTCGGCATCAACGCCGACACCGTCGTCGACGCCACCGACAAGTACGTGGTGCCCGGCGGTGTCGACGTCCACACCCACATGCAGCTCCCGTTCGGTGGGACCGAGGCGAGCGACACGTTCGAGACCGGCACGATCGCCGCGGCATGGGGAGGTGTCACCACCATCGTCGACTTCGCCGTGCAGCGGTACGGCGAGAGCGTCTACGACACGCTCGCCGAGTGGCACGCCAAGGCGGACGGCAACTGCGCCATCGACTACGGCTTCCACCAGATCGTGGGCGGTGTCGACGAGGAGTCGTTGAAGGCGATGACGTATCTCGTCGACAACGAGGGCATCACGAGCTTCAAGCTGTTCATGGCCTACCCCGGCGTGTTCTACGCCGACGACGGCCAGATCCTGCGGGCCATGCAGAACGCCTCGGAGTCGGGGGCGATGATCATGATGCACGCCGAGAACGGCATCGCCATCGACGTACTCGTCGCCCAGGCGTTGGCCCGCGGCGAGACCGACCCCAAGTTCCACTCGCTCACACGTCCCGCCGAACTCGAGTCGGAAGCCACCCACCGCTCGATCCAGCTGTCCAAGGTGGCGGGCAACGTGCCGCTCTACATCGTGCACATGTCGGCCTCCGAGGCCCTCGAGGAAGTGGCGGCGGCCCGCCATGCCGGCATGAACGTGTTCGGCGAGACCTGCCCGCAGTATCTCTACCTCAGCATCGAGGACCACCTCGCCCAGCCCGGGTTCGAAGGCGCCAAGTGGGTGTGCTCGACCCCGGTCCGGACCAAGCATGCCCACCACCAGGCCGACCTCTGGAAGGGCCTGCGGATGAACGAGCTGGCGGTCGTGTCCACCGACCACTGCCCGTTCTGCTTCAAGGACCAGAAGGAGCTCGGCCTCGGCAACTTCTCCGCCATCCCGAACGGGATCGGCGGCGTCGAGCACCGCATGGAGCTCATCTACCAGGGCGTGGTGATGGGAGAGCTCAGCCTCGAGCGCTGGGTCGAGACCTGTTCGACCTCGCCGGCGCGCATGTTCGGCCTCGACAAGAAAGGCGTCATCGAACCCGGTGCCGACGCCGACATCCTCGTCTGGGACCCGAACTCGAGGACGAAGATCGGTATCAACGACAAACACCACATGAACATGGACCACTCCGCGTACGAGGGCTTCGAGATCGACGGCAAGGTCGACACCGTCCTCAGCCGCGGCACCGTCATCGTCGAGAACGACGAGTTCAAGGGTCGTCCAGGCCACGGCCGCTACGTCAAGCGCGGCCTCTCGAACTACCTGCACTGAACATTCGCGACTCCTGAAAGGGGAACGGGATGAACCGAATCTCACATTGGATCGACGGGAGGGTCGTCGAGTCGAACTCGGGCAACACCTCGCCGGTGTTCGACCCGGCCACCGGCGAGCAGACCGGCGAGGTGGGCCTGGCGTCGGTCGACGAGGTCGACGCCGCGGTCGCGTCGGCCAAGGCGGCCTTCACGGAGTGGCGGGCGACCTCGTTGTCCCGCCGCGCCGAGGTGATGTTCCGGATGCGCGAGTTGGTCGATGCCAACCGCAAGGAACTCGCCACCATGCTCACGGCCGAGCACGGCAAGGTGCTCTCCGACGCCCTCGGCGAAGTCGCCCGCGGCCTCGAGAACATCGAGTACGCCTGTGGCGTTCCCCAGCTCATGAAGGGGGAGTACTCCGAGCAGGCCGCCTCGGGCGTCGACGTCTACTCGATCCGCCAGCCCCTCGGCGTGGTGGCCGGCATCACCCCGTTCAACTTCCCGGCGATGGTGCCGATGTGGATGTTCGCCAACGCTCTGGCGTGCGGCAACACCTTCGTGTTGAAGCCCAGCGAGAAGGACCCGTCGGTCAACCTCTTCGTGGCCGAGTTGCTGGCCCAGGCGGGCCTTCCAGCCGGCTGTTTCAACGTGTTGCAGGGCGACAAGGTTGCCGTCGACCGACTGCTGGAGCACCCCGACGTGGCGGCCGTCAGCTTCGTCGGCTCCACACCGATCGCCAAGTACATCTACGAGACCGGGACGGCGAACGGGAAGCGGGTCCAGGCTCTCGGTGGGGCCAAGAACCACATGTTGGTCCTGCCCGACGCCGACCTCGACATGGCCGCCGACGCAGCGGTCAGTGCCGCCTACGGCTCGGCCGGCGAACGCTGCATGGCCATCAGCGTGGTGCTCGCCGCCGACGCGATCGCCGACGAACTCGTCGCGAAGGTGGCCGACCGGATCCCCACCGTGAAGGTCGGCCCCGGGCTCGAACCCGACAACGAGATGGGCCCCCTGATCACCGAGGAACATCGCGATCGCGTGAAGGGCTATGTCGACGGCGCCACCGGCGAGGGAGCCTCCGTGGTGGTCGACGGCCGTGACGGTGTGCCGGCCGAGGGCTACTTCCTCAACCCGACACTGCTCGACAACGTGCAGCCCGGGATGGCCTGCTACGACGACGAGATCTTCGGCCCCGTCCTGTCCGTCGTCCGGGTCGACGGCTATCACGACGGACTCGACCTCATCAACGCCGGCCCGTTCGCCAACGGCACCGCGATCTTCACCCGCGACGGCGGAGCCGCACGCGAGTTCCAATTCGAGGTGCAGGTCGGCATGGTCGGTGTCAACGTCCCGATCCCGGTGCCCGTGAGCTACTACAGCTTCGGCGGATGGAAGAACAGCCTCTTCGGCGACGCCCACATGTACGGCCCTGAGGGAGTGAACTTCTTCACCCAGGCCAAGGTCATCACGAGCCGTTGGCCGGACCCCGCGAAGAGCACGATCGATCTCGGATTCCCCGAGACGCGATGAGCCATGTGAACGGAGTAGAGAACTGATGGATTTCGGAGTCGTCCTCCAGACCACCCCACCGGCGGCACGGGTCGTCGACCTCGCCAAGAAGGCCGAGACCTACGGCTTCGGCTACGTGTGGACATTCGACAGCCACATCCTCTGGGAGGAGCCCTACGTCATCCACTCCCAGATCCTGGCCAACACGCGCAACGTGGTCGTCGGGCCGATGGTGACCAACCCGGCCACCCGTGACTGGACCGTGACCGCCTCGACCTACGCCACGATGAACGAGATGTACGGCAACCGCACGGTGTGCGGCATCGGTCGCGGCGACTCGGCCGTGCGTGTCACGAACGGGAAGCCGACCACGCTGGCCACGATGGGAGAGGCGATCCACGTGATCCGCGAGCTCGGCAACGGGCGACCAGTGGACTACAAGGGCTCCACGATCGCGCTCCCATGGGCGTCGAAGAGCGAGCTCGAGGTGTGGGGCGCCGGATACGGCCCCAAGGCGCTCAAGCTCATCGGGGAGACGTGCGACGGGTTCATCCTCCAGTTGGCCGACCCGTCGATCACCGAGTGGACCGTCAGCGCGGTCAAGGCCGCCGCCGAACAGGCAGGCCGTGACCCCGACGACATCACCATCTGTGTCGCTGCGCCCGCCTACGTCGGCGACGACGTACCCCGGCTACGCGACCAGGTCCGCTGGTTCGGTGGCATGGTGGGCAACCACGTCGCCGACATCGTGGAGCGGTACGGCCACGACTCCCACGTGCCCACCGCGCTCACCGAGTACATCAAGGGGCGTCAGGAGTACGACTACAACCAGCACGGTCAGGTCGGCAACGAACACACGGCGTTCGTGCCCGACGAGATCGTCGACCGGTTCTGCATCCTCGGACCGGTCGAGGCCCATCTCGAACGGCTGGAGGAGCTGTCCGGCCTGGGTGTGGACCAGTTCTCGATCTATCTCCAACACGACGGCAAGGACCACACCCTCACCGCGTACGGCGAGAAGGTGTTGCCGGCAATGCTGGAACAGGGCCTGGCCAAGCAGTGACGCCGGTGCGGGCGACGGAGCGGGAGGCGCACGACTCGCGGGGGGACGGTCGATGAGCCACGACATGTTGCGCCGCGGGGCGCGGCGAGTCGTCATGTTCGTGCTCGCGCTGGCTCTGGTCGCCGCTGCGTGGGAGATCTACAAGGCGCTCGGCCCCGAGGACGGGGGCGAGATCCTGGGCATGCGGATCATCCCGAAGACGAGCGACCGGGCGATGCCGCACACCTGGGAGATGCTCGCCGAGTTCGGTGACCCGGAGGTGCGGGGCAGCGAGCGCACGATCCTCGAGGCGATCATCGGCTACAGCTGGTACACGTTCCGGATGGCGTTCATCGGCCTGGCGCTGGGCGCCGCGTTCGGGGTGTCCCTCGCGGTGTTGATGGCCCGGTTCCGCGTGGTCGAGCGAGGCCTGCTCCCCTACGTGATCGCCTCGCAGACCGTGCCGTTGATCGCGCTCGCACCACAGGTCGCTGCACTCGGCGGCAACTGGGACCTCCCGAAGTGGATGTGGGTCTCGTCGCTGGCGGCTTTCCTGGCCTTCTT
>CBFCWZ010000165.1:0-8151 GCA_965601935.1 uncultured Ilumatobacteraceae bacterium | reverse complement strand
ACCCTGCGCGGTCTCGGCGCGGCACCCGCGGCATCACTCGAACTGATGGACAGCTATGCCGCCGGGTGGTGGACCACCCTGTTCAAGCTGCGCTTCCCCGCCGCCGTCCCCCAGATGGTCCCCGGGTTCAAGCTGGCTGCGACTGCGGCGGTGATCGGCGTGATCGTGTCGGAGATCTCCACCGGTGTGCGCGGTGTCGGCTTCGCCGCCCTCACGTACGCCCAGAAGGCAACCAGCGAGCCGGCCCAGGTCTACACCGCAGTGATCGGCGCGGCGACGCTCGGCCTGATCATGTTCGGGCTCGTGGTCCTGGTGGAGACGATCGTGATGAGGCGTCGGCCCTCGGAGGTGGACGCGTGAGCGGGGAGCCGGAAACGATCACGAACGCAGTCGAGGTCGCGGCGGCCGACATGGTCTTCAACCCTGGGCGATCGAACGAAGTCGACGCGCTGAAGGAGATCGATCTGACCGTCCGATCCGGCGAGTTCGTGTCGTTGATCGGGCCCTCCGGCTGCGGGAAGTCGACGTTGCTGCGGCTCGTCGCCAACCTCCTCGATCCCACGGGCGGAACGGTCACGGTGAACGGCAAGTCGGCTCATCAGGCCCGACTCGACCAGGACTACGGGATGGCGTTCCAGAAGTCGGGGCTGTTCGACTGGCGTTCGGTCCGCAAGAACATCGAGTTGCCGCTCGAGATCAAGGGCTGGGACAAGGGGCGCCGCGCGGAACGCTCGACCGAGATGCTCGAGTTGGTGAAGCTTCCGGAGTTCGCCGAGCACATGCCGTGGCAGCTCTCCGGCGGCATGCAGCAGCGGGTCGCCATCGCCCGCGCGCTGGCCGCGCACCCGAACCTGCTCCTGATGGACGAACCGTTCGGCGCTCTCGACGAGATGACCCGGGAGCACATGCAGGCCGAGTTGTTGCGGATCAGCGCGGCCGCCCACATCAGTGTGGTGTTCGTGACCCACTCGATTCCCGAGGCCGTCTACCTCTCGGAGCGGGTCGTCGTGATGTCGCCGCGGCCCGGCCGCATCACCGATCTCATCGACGTCGACCTCGGCTCGAACCGGGACGAGGACACCCGCGAGGAGACCGCCTTCTACGACAAGATCACCGAGGTGCGTGAAGCGCTCCGGGGGATCGAGGCCAGTGCGGGAGCGAGAGGGGTCGACGACCGGTGACTCGCGTCCTTCGCGCCATGTGGCCACCGGTGTTGTTCGGCGCGGTCTTCCTCTTGATCTGGGAGGCAATCGTGCAGATCGGCGACGTCCAGCCGTTCCTGCTGCCCGCCCCGTCGGCCATCTGGACCGCCTTCGTCGAGCGAGCCGGCGACGTGTGGGATTCGTCGTTCCAGACCGGGATGAATGCCCTCGTGGGGCTGATCCTCGGTGTGGTGCTCGGTGTTGCGATGAGCTTCGTGATGATGCGGTTCCGCTTCCTCGACGAACTGATCACGCCACTGGCGGTCGCCCTGAACGCGATCCCGATCATCGTGATCGTGCCGGTGCTCAACAACATGTTGTCGCCGACCACCGAGATCCCCCGGCGGCTGATGGTGATGATCATCGTGTACTTCATCGTGGTCGTGAACGTCACGAAGGGTCTCCGCCAGGTCAGCTCGGTCCACCTCGAGTTGATGCGGTCGTACGCCGCGTCGAAGACCCAGATCCTCGTGAAGACCCGGATCCCGAACGCCGTGCCGTACCTGTTCACGGCACTCAAGATCTCGGCTCCGCTGGCGGTGATCACGGCGTTCGTGTCCGAGTACTTCGGCGGTCGCCAGAACGGCCTGGCCTACAGCATCACGTCGAGCATCAACGGCAGCAAGGACGTGATGTGGGCGTACGTGGTCGGAGCATGCGCGCTCGGGCTGATCTTCTACCTCGCATCGGTCGGCCTGGAACGGCTGGCGACACCACAAGGTCCATCCACACGGCGCTCCACCACGGAGGCGCCGACAAGCAGGGGATCCGTCCCCGGGGGAGCAGCAACAACATGAGAACCCGACGACTGAGTGCGCTCACGGCAGGTGTCGTGGCGTTGTCGCTCGTCGCCGCCGCGTGCGGCGACGATGACGACGACGGCGCGTCCGACACCGAGGCGCCCGCCGAGACCGAGGCTGCGGCCGAGGAGGAAGAAGCGCCCGCCGAGACCGAAGCAGCCGCTGACGACGAGGAGATGGCGGACGAGGAGGAGATGTCCGAGGACGAGATGGCCGAGGAGGACGGGGAGATGTCCGAGATGGCCGAGTGCGAGAGCATCGACTCGGTCAGCCTGCAGCTGCAGTGGTTCATCCAGGCCCAGTTCGCCGGCTACTTCGCGGCCCAGGACGAGGGCTTCTACGAGGACTTCTGCCTCGAGGTGGAGATCGTCGAGGGTGGTGTGGAGATCGTTCCGCAGACCCAGCTCGCCAACGGCGACGTCGACTTCGCCCTCGCGTGGGTGCCGAAGGCTCTGCAGAGCCGTGAAGCCGGTGCGAACATCACCAACATCGCCCAGATCTTCCAGCGCTCCGGCACGCTCCAGGTGAGCTTCGCCGATGCCGGGATCACCTCGCCGGCGGACTTCGCCGGGAAGAAGATCGGCAACTGGGGCTTCGGAAACGAGTACGAGGTCTTCGCCGCCATCGGCCAGGCGGGACTCGACCTGGGAGATGTGAACCACGTCGGCCAGCAGTTCGACATGGTCGCCCTGCTCGACGGGGAGATCGACGCCGCCGAGGCGATGACCTACAACGAGTACGCCCAGGTGCTGGAGGCCGAGAACCCCGACACCGGCGAGCTGTACCAGCCCGAGGACTTCAACGTCATCAGCTACGAAGAGGTCGGTGTGGGCATGCTCCAGGACGCCATCTGGGCCGATGCCGAGAAGCTGGAGAGCGACGAGGCGTACCGGGACATCGCCGAGCGCTTCGTGGCCGCCTCGATCGAGGGCTGGGCATACTGCCGCGACAACGTCGAGGCCTGCCGCGACATCGTCGTGGCCAAGGGCTCGACGCTCGGTGCGAGCCACCAGCTGTGGCAGATGAACGAGGTCAACAAGCTCATCTGGCCGTCGGAGAACGGTGTCGGTTACATCGACCAGGCCGCCTGGGACCGCACGGTCGAGATCAGCCAGAACACGCCGAACCTCGACGGCGCCACGGTGCTCACCGAGGCCCCGAGCGACGGTGCGTTCACCAATGACGTCGTCGAGGCCGCCTGGGCCCTCCTCGAGAGCCACGGGCTCGACCTCGACCTCAGCGGTGAGAGTTTCGCCGAGATCGACGTCGAACTCCAGCCTGACGGCGAGTGACCTGACCACCAGTCCCCGTTTGCGTCGCGCTTCACGTCCCTCAGGGGCCGAATCCGCGACGCAAACGGGCACCGAGGCGGGGGAGGACTACTGTGCTGGCCATGGGAGACATGGTCACGTTCGCCAGTAATGGATCCGAAGCGCGGGGGTATCTCGCGCTCCCCGACGGAGGCTCCGGCCCCGGGGTGATCGTCGTGCAGGAGTGGTGGGGCCTCGACTCCGGCATCAAGGAGATGGCCGATCGCCTCGCCGCGGCCGGCTTCGTAGCCCTGGCCCCCGACCTGTACCACGGTGAACTGGCGGAGCACACCGAGATGGACAAGGCGGGCGAGCTGATGACGTCGCTCCCGCCCGATCGGGCCGGCCGCGACATGAGCGGGGCCGTCGACTACCTCGCCGAGAGCGACGCCACCACCTCCGACAAGATCGGCGTGATGGGCTTCTGCATGGGCGGCATGCTCACCTTCATCCTCGCTGCGCTGCGCCCCGATCGCATCAAGGCGGCGGTGCCGTTCTACGGCTTCCCGTCCGGCGACTCGCAGCCCGATTACTCGGCGATCGAGGCGGCGATCCAGGGGCACATGGCGGAGAACGACGACTTCTTCCCTCCCGCGGCGGCAAAGGAGTTGGAGGCCACGCTGCAGGGTCTCGGCAAGGACGCCACGCTCACCGTGCACGAGGGGAGTGGCCACGCGTTCATGGCGCCGCACAACGCTCTCGGCACCACTGATCCGGCCCTGGCGGCGGAGATCTGGCCGAAGGCGACCGCCTTTCTCCACGACCACCTCGGCTGACCCGCGGTGGCCACCCGATTCGACGCCGTCCTGTTCGACGCGGGCGGGGTGCTGGTGCTCCCCGACCCGGGGGTACTGGGCCCACTGCTCGCCTACTACGGGGGGAGTGAGGACCCCGCCGATCACCGCCGGGCGCACTACACCGGCATGAAGGCGAAGTCCGATGCCGATGCGGGCGAGACGGAGTGGGCCGACTACAACGCGGCCTACGTCGAGGCCATCGGGATCACCGCCGGTTTCGCCGATGAGGCAGCCGAGGTCCTCAGCCGCACCCGCAGCGCCTGGCTGTGGCGGGAGCCGATCGTCGAGTCGCGCGACGCACTGGCCCGGCTGGCGGGAGCCGGGGTCCCGATCGGTGTCGTCTCCAACGCGGCCGGTCAGATCGAGCAGGTCCTGGCGCGGTCGGTCTGTCAGGTGGGCGAGGGGCCGCATCCGGAGGTCCGCTGCGTCGTCGACAGCACCGTGGTCGGCGTTGCCAAGCCCGATCCGTCGATCTTCGACCACGCACTGCCGTTCTTCGGCGGAGTCGCCGTCGACCGGATCGCCTACGTCGGCGACTCGGTGACGATGGATGTCGGGGCGGCATCGGCCGCGGGGCTGCACCCGTTGCTGATCGACCCGTACGGCCTGTACGACGACCCGCCCTTCGAGACGGTTCGATCCGTCGCTGCGCTCGCCGACGAGTTGGTCTGATCTCTTGACATCATGCAGAACTTCTATATAGAACTTCTGCATGATGACGGCTCGGGCTGACGACAGGGCGTACAAGGCGCTCGGGCACCAGGAGCGCCGCAGGTTGTTGCGTCTCATCGGCGACGGGGAGCCGGGGGTCGGCGAGCTGGCCGAGGCCGCGCACCTCAGTCAGCCCATCGCCAGCCAGCACCTGAGGGTGTTGCGGGAGGCCGGACTCGTGACCGTGAGGGTCGACGGGAACCGCCGTCTGTACTCGGTCGACTTCGCCCGCATCACGGAGCTGCGCGCCTTTCTCGACGGCTTCTGGAACGATCGGCTGGGTCGGCTCAAGGTGATCGCCGAGGAGACCCGATGATTCGTCTCGCAGAGGCCGCCATCGAGATCGCCGCCGAACCGGGTGTGGTGTTCGACCTGTTCTCCACAGAAGTCGGCCTGTGCCGCTGGATGGCCGACGAGGCCTCCGTCGACCTGCGTCCGGGTGGAGCCTGGCGCTGGGTTCACGACAACGGGAATGCCTGCTCGGGGGAGTACCTCGACGTCGACCCGCCCAGCCGGCTGGCGTTCACGTACGGCTGGGAGAACGGCGAGTTCGCCGACGTGGCGCCGGGTTCGACCCGCGTCGATGTCACCTTCGAGCCGTTCGACGGCGGCACCCGCGTCGTCGTCGAGCACGCTCAACTCGTCGGAGATCGCATCGCTCAGCACCAACAGGGCTGGACCCATTTCCTCGGCCGCCTCGCGGCCACCGCAGAAGGAGACATGCCATGAAGACCGGAGAACGCGCCGCCGAGCACGGGAAGTTCTGGGAGGTCGCCGAGCCGCTCCTCGGGTCGGGCCGGTTGGTCGAGGGCACGATGATGGGCCACCAGTGTCTGCGCAGTGCCGCCACCAACGGGTTCGTCGCCACGGTCGAGCGCAGCTCGGGCAGGCTCGTGGTGAAGCTCCCGAAGGCTCGTGTGGCCGAACTCGTCGAATCCGGCGAAGGGGCACCGTTCGCCCCGGCCGGGAAGGTCTTCAGGGAGTGGGTGGCGTTGTCCGACGGAGACGAGGCGCGCTGGGCCGAGCTGATCGAGGAGTCGATCGACTTCGTGGGCACGTCGTGACCACGGCATCCTGCGGCTCAGGCCTCCCTTCTGGCGTTTGTGCGCCAACATCGCTCGGACGTCCGAGCGAAACCGGTACGCAAACGGTGAAGGTGGGGGTCAGGGCGTGGCGGTGGCGGTGAGTTGGCGGGCGATCACCTTGAGGCAGAGGGTCTCGTCGGCCCCCTCGAAGATCGAGAGCACGCGGGCGTCGACGAAGAGGCGGCTCACCGGGAACTCCTCGGCGTAGCCCATGCCACCGTGGATCTGCATGGCCTCACGGGTGACCCACTCGGCGGCCTTGCACACGTAGGCCTTCACCATCGAGGCCTCCATGGCGCCCTCGCCCTTCGCCATGAGCGTGGCCACGGCGTAGGCGAACTGGCGGCCCGCCTGGATGAGCACGGCCATCCGGCCGAGCTTGGCCCGGGTCAGTTGGTACTCCATGATCGGCTGACCGAAGACCTTCCGGTTCTCGGCGTAGTCGAGCGCCTCTTCGTACGCGGCCTGCATCACGCCGACCGCTCGTGCGGCGGTCTGCAGACGTCCGTTCTCGAAGCCGGCCATCTGGTAGTAGAAGCCCCTGCCGAGACCCTCCTCACCGCCGATCTGATTCTCGGCGGGCACCCACCAGTCTTCGAGGGCGACCTCGTAGCTGTGCATGCCGCGGTACCCGATGGTGTCGATCGGGCGGCCCTCCATCTTGCCCACGCGGCCGTCGGGGCCGTCCTGGGTGAACATGAAGCCGTGGGCATCGCCGCGCTCCTTCGGAACGATGAAGAGCGAGAGCCCGCGGTGGGTCTTCGAGCGGTCGGGGTCGGTGCGGGCGAGCAACGTGAGTGCGTCGGCACGCGCCCCGAACGTGCACCAGGTCTTGACGCCGTTGATGACCCAGCCGTCTTCGCCGTCCGGGCCCGGCGCCGGGGTGGCCGTGACCTTGATCCCTGCCACGTCGCTGCCGTAGTCGGGCTCGGTGACGGCCACCGCGGGCATGACCTCGGCGGTGGCGAGCTTGGGCAGCCACTCCTGCTTCTGCTCCTCGGTGCCACCCTTGACGAGTGCGCGCGTGAGGATCTCCGGCCGGGTGATCAACGAGCCGCCGATGCCGAGACTGGCCTTCGACAGTTCCTCGGTGGCAGCGACCATGGCGATGTACTCCTCGTCGCCGCCTTCGGAGTAGCCGCCGTACTCGGCCGGCACACTGAGGCCGAACGCTCCCAGCTCGGCCATTCCGGTCACGATCTCTTCAGGGACGTCGCCGTTGGTGCGGTGCACGTGTTCGGCGTGGGGCGAGATGACGTTCTTGGCGAAGGCGCCGAATGTGTCGGCCACCATGTCCATGTCGTCGGACAGGTGGCGGTTGCCGGGGGTGGAGGCGAGTGAGGCGAGGAAGTCCGGCGCCCGGTGGCGGGCCATGAAGTCTCGGGCCGGATCGAGTGCTCCCGGCTCGACACCCCAGGCATCTTCGCGGCCGAGCAGCTTGGTGGCGACGTCGTGGATCATGTCGGCGGCGAAGGCGCAGGTGATGCCGGCCTCGACGTCGCCCTTGCCGCCGTAATCGAGGAGGGAGCGGGCTGTCGCGACCGCAGATGCAGCGTGCGCGAGATCGTAGGCCAACACCTGATGCGCGTCGGCGCCGCCGTCGAGGGCGGCCAGGGTCCGAACCGCGCTTCCCACCACGCGATCGGCGAGATCGATGGCATCGGCGGCGGCTGCGAGGTCGGGTACAACACGGTCGGGGGAGGACTCGGTCATGGAATCGAGGGTACTTCTCGCCGATCGGGCCGTCCCCATTTGCAGCCGCCTGGCACCATGTGACCTGTGTCCACGTCTCATCGGGTTGCGGTGTACTGCGGATCGAGCTCCGGTTCGGATCCTTCGTATCGGCAGGCCGCAGAGGAACTCGGGCGCTGCCTCGTCGCAGCCGGCTGTGGTCTCGTGTACGGCGGTGGCCATGTCGGCCTGATGGGCGCGGTCGCCGACTCGGTGATCGACTCCGGCGGGGAGGTGATCGGCGTGATGACCCGCTCCCTCGTCGACGCGGAGGTCGCCCACGACCGGCTCGCCCTCCTCGAGATCGTCGACTCGATGCATGAGCGCAAGGCCAGGATGACGGAGCTGTCGGAGGCCGTGATCGCGCTGCCCGGCGGCTTCGGGACCCTCGACGAGACCTTCGAAGTACTGACGTGGAACCAGTTGGGCATCGTCGCCCGCCCGGTCGTGTTCCTGGACGTCGACGGCTATTTCGATGCGCTGCTCGACTTCGTCTCCCGCGGTGTGACCAAGGG
>CBFCWZ010000164.1:0-8171 GCA_965601935.1 uncultured Ilumatobacteraceae bacterium | reverse complement strand
CAGCCACCATCGGAACAGGACGACGCCGCCTGACCCGACCCGACCACCGATCTCGACAGGGTCGTAGCTGCTACACGTGGGCTGCCCGCACTCCGGGGTCAGGGAACATGCGGGTCCCGGGCTGACCCGCTGGATCTCGTCGTCGCCACACGGTGCCGAGAAGAGAACCTGCACGTTCCACAGCCGACACACCGGTCGGCTGCCACTCTCCCCTGCACGGGGTTCGAATCGGGCGGGGAGGCTCCCGTCGAGGGGCGACGAGGTGTGCGGGCGGCCCCGACGACCTGGCAACACCACTCCCCCACCTTGGGGCCTTGGGTACGGTTCGGCCCGTGACACAGGTGCGGAAGGTCGATCGGGTGGACGACTCCCTGCGCGGCGCGGTCGAATCTCTCGTCGAAGTGGCCTCCCGGCACGACGGGACGCCTGCGCTCTCCGATCACCTCGTCCTCGACCTGCGGTCTGGAGGAACGGCCGGGTTCGCGGGGCTCGCGGTCGGTCCCGACGACGACCTCACCGCCTACGGGCAGTTGTCCGCAACCGCCGACGGAGCGATCTTCGAGGCAGTCGTCCACCCTCTCCACCGCTCCCGCGATCTGGTCGGCGAGCTCCTCCGCGCTGCGTCCACCGAGATGGAGCAGAGAACCGGGAAGGTCTCGTGGTGGGTGACCGAACCGGGCCCGGAACACGAACGACTGGCCTCCGAGGTCGGCCTCATCGAGGACCGTCGGCTGCACATGATGCGCCGCCCGCTCCCGGCCGACCGTCGGGCGGCGGTGGAGACCCGCTCGTTCGTCGTCGGGGCCGACGAGGAGCATTGGCTCGTCGTGAACAACCGTGCCTTCGCCGGCCATGCCGAACAAGGCGGATGGACTTCCGACATCCTTGCCCTGCGCGAATCCGAGGACTGGTTCGACCCCGAGGGCTTCCGGCTCCACGAACGCGAGGGTCGCCTCGCTGCGTTCTGCTGGACCAAGGTTCACGATCCCGGCACCGAGCGCGCCGAGGGCGAGATCTACGTCATCGCCGTGGACCCGGACTTCCACGGCCTCGGCCTCGGTCGGGAGCTCACGTTGGCGGGCCTCGACCACCTCGCGGACACCGGGCTCCGCTCGGCGATCCTCTACGTCGCGGCGGAGAACACCGCCGCCGTGGGCCTCTACGAGTCGCTCGGCTTCCGGATCGCCACGACCCGCGCCGCGTTCGCCGGCGACTTCCCCACCTGACCCACCCCGACAACACCCATGACCCCCACCGACCCGACGGCCTCGGCCCACGACGCCCTCCCCCGCTGGAGCGTCACCGACGTCCACGAATCACTCGACTCCCGATCGTTCACCGACGCCCTGGAACGTCTCGGCGCCGAGGTCGACCGCCTGATCACCCACTTCGACGAACTCGGCATCGGCGCCACCGAGCCGCGCCGACCGACCTCCTCCGACGGGGAGGCCACCGAGGCCGCGATCGACGGCTACAACAGGGTCGCGGGCGAACTTCGCGACCTCTACGGGTACGTGTACTCGACCGTCTCCACCGACTCACGCCACGAGCAGGCGCAGGCCCTGTTGAGCGAGATCGGAGTCGCTTCGGCACGGCTGAGCCCTCTCGTCGGCCGCCTCGCCGAGTGGGTCGATGCACTCGGAGTCGAAGCGCTCGGCGAAGTGAGCGATCAGGCCAAGGAGCATCGTGGCCCCCTCGACCGGCTGGCGCAGCGGGTCGACCACCAGATGTCGGAGGCGGAGGAGAACCTGTACGCAGATCTGGCGACCACCGGCTCCGGAGCCTGGGGCCGCCTCCAACGGGACGTCACCTCCCAGCTCACCACCACGGTCGACCTACCGAACCGTTCAGAGTCCTTGCCCATGCCGGCAGTGCGCGGCCTGGCGACCCACGGCGACCCCGCGGTCCGCCAGGCGGCGTACGAGGCCGAGATGGACGCGTGGCCGACCGTCGCACTGCCGGTGGCCGCAGCGATGAACGCGATCAAGGGCGAGGCCAACAGCGTGAACCGACGCCGCAGGTGGGAGTCGCCCCTCGATGCTGCCCTCTACGCCAACAGCGTCTCTCCCGCCACGTTCGGAGCGATGCAGTCGGCCGTCACCGACGCGCTCCCCGACCTCCGGCGCTGGATGCGCTCCAAGGCCGCGCTGCACGGGTACGGAACGGTGAGTGGGCTGAAATGGTGGGACCTCGTGGCTCCGGCACCGGTGGCCTCGGCCGGTCGCACGTGGGACGACGGCATCGAACTCGTCCGAAATGCCTTCGCCGGCTTCGGCGGTCAGCTGGGGAGCCTGGTCGATCGGGCGCTCGACGAGCAGTGGATCGACGCCGCGACGCGCGACGGCAAGACGGGTGGGGCGTTCTGCATGCCCTTCGTGGGCGACCGCTCGCTGGTGCTCCTGAACTGGTCGGGCTCGGCCGAGTCGACCCAGACCACCGCCCACGAACTCGGCCACGCGTACCACAACACCACGCTGGCCGGCCGCACACCCCTCCAGCGGCGGCTTCCGATGGCGCTCGCCGAAACCGCTTCGATCTTCTGCGAAACCCTCGTGGTGCAGGACGGACTCGACCGCCTCGACGGCGACGAACGTCTCGCTCTTCTCGACGTCGACCTCCAGGGCACGAACCAGGTGATCGTGGACATCCACTCCCGCTTCCTGTTCGAGACCGAGGTGTTCGCTCGACGCCGGCGGCGCACCCTGTCGGTGTCGGAGCTGTGCCAGATGATGACGGGCGCCCAGGAGACGGCCTACGGCGACGGTCTCGATCAGACGACGGCACACCCGTGGATGTGGCTGCTCAAGCCCCACTACTACGGTTCCCACTTCTACAACTGGCCCTACACCTATGGCCTGCTGTTCGGTTTGATGCTGCACAGCGAGTACGTGAACGATCCCGAGCGGTTCAGAGCCGGCTACGACGACCTGCTGTCACGGGCAGGCATCGACACGGCAGAGCAACTGGCCGCCGGATTCGGCCTCGACGTCACGGAGGAGGCCACCTGGCAGGGCGCTCTCGACGTCGTCCGAGCCCGTATCGACGAGTACGTCGACCTCGTCGCCGAACACACCTGACACCGGCACCCCGAAGCCTCCGATGAAGGGCCACATCCTGGCGTGTCAGCCCAGTGGACCGTGATCGAGAGCCCGCAGCAGTCCCCCAGTCGAAGTAGTTGCTGCTCACATCCCGGGCGAGAACCGGAAGCGGCTGACGTGGTCACGCCCGAATCCCGGCGTGTACCGCAGTGCTCGACCGTTCGCCATCTCACCGCGCGCCCGAGCCGGAACACGGAGAACCGCCGCGTTCGCCCGGCGCCACCAGCCCGACCTCGACGCCCAGCGCAGTAGGTTGGCCCGCGATGGCGACGCCCGACCCCCACGATGCCCCTCGGCGGCACGCTCCCGACACGAGTCGGCTCGTCGGTGCCGACCGGTACCAACTCACCCGCGAGCAGATGAGCGATGCCCTCGCCGGCGAGCCGAGCTATCGCCTCGACCAGGTGTGGGACGGGCTCTACACCCAGCTCGCCGACCCCGTCGACATCACCAACCTCCCCAAGGCGTTGCGAGCACGCCTGGAAACCGACTTCCCGCTGGCGCTCGCACCGGTCACCGAGTCGGTCAACGACAATGGCGACACGATCAAGTTCCTCTGGGAACTCGACGGCGGGAGCCGAATCGAAACGGTGCTGATGCTCTACCCCGAGCGGGCCACGGTGTGCGTGAGCAGCCAGGCCGGCTGTGCCATGGCGTGCGGCTTCTGTGCGACCGGCCAAGCCGGCTTCACCCGCCACCTCGGCGCGGGCGAGATGGTCGAGCAGGTCGTCCGTGCGGCCCAGCGCGCTCGGTCGACCGGCCGTCGGGTCTCGAACGTCGTGTTCATGGGGATGGGCGAGCCGATGGCCAACCTCGATCCGGTGTGGGCCGCTGTCGAGCGGATCCACGGCGATATCGGTCTCTCTGCGCGGCACATCACCATCTCGACGGTCGGTCTCATCCCGGGCATCCGGCGACTCGCCGACCTCCCACTCCCCGTCAACCTGGCCGTCTCGCTCCACGCCGCCAACGACGAACTCCGCAACGCGCTGGTTCCGATCAACCGGCGCTACCCGATCGACGATCTCCTCGAGGCCTGCGCCGACTACCTCGCCGTGAAGGGCCGCCGCATCAGCTTCGAGTGGGCGATGATCGACGGCATCAACGACCGCGACTCCGACGCCGAGGAGTTGGCCGATCTGTGCGACCGGCTCCGGCCGCGGGGCCACGTGAACCTGATCCCCCTCAACCCCACGCCCGGGTACCCCACCAAGGGTTCACCGCGACGTCGGGTCTACGAGTTCCGGGACCGTCTCGACGAACTGGGCACGAACGCCACTGTGAGGCAGAACCGGGGAACCGAGATCGACGCTGCCTGTGGCCAACTCGCCGCCGGCCAGCCGGTGACCCTCGTCAGGTAGTCGCGAGTGGCGTGGCCATGAACGTCTGTGGTTGCGGCACTAGCACCCGGCGCCGCGGACCGACGGCGTCGGGTTGACGGCGACGCCGCCGCCCGGATGAATCTCGAAGTGGAGGTGCGGGATGCCGCTGGCGTTGCCGGTGTCGCCGTTGTACCCGATGACCTCGCCCTGACCCACCGAGCGGCTGCTTCCCTCGAAGCGGGAGAGGTGGGCGTAGTAGTACTTGTTCCCGTTGTTGCCGGTGAGCCACGCCGCATTGCCGCCGAGTGAGTTCTGTTTGAAGCTCACCGAGCCGCTGACAACCGCATACATCGGCGTGCCCATCGGGGCGAGCATGTCGACACCCTGGTGGGTCCGGCCGCCGGAGCGGGGGGCACCCCACGTGTCGCTGTATGCCGAGCCGGGCATGGGGCAGATCATCTGATCGACGTAGCCGCCGGTGGCGACGACGGCCGACGGCGAACTCCCGGACCCGCTCGAGCCGGTCTTGCCCCCGCTCGTCCCTCCTGACGGGCCGGTCTTGGCCGGCGGCGGGGAGGTGGGCGCCGGAGCGGACGAATCAGAACCGGAGTCGCCGCTGGAGGAAGAGTCGGACGAATCGCCACTCGGAGCAGCCGTGTCCGCCGGCGCGGCTGTCGCCTCGGGAACCGCCGCCGCGGCGGCGGCGGCCTCTGCCTCCTGGCGGGCGAGTTCTTCGAGACGCGCCCGTTCGGCGGCCTGTTGGGCCTCGAGCGCCTTCCGCACCGCTTCGTCACGGAGGCGTTGCTCTTCGATCGCCCGCAGTGCTTCGACCTCTTCGAGAGCGGCATCGCGCCGACGTTCCTGCTGGACCTGGAGATCCTCCAGTTCGGCGCGACGCTCGGCCAGTTCCTTCTCGGTCTCGACGAGCGCCTTCTGGGCGACGTCGTATTGGTCGAGTGCATCGTTGCCGGTGTTGGTGAGAACGTCGACGTACACCTCGGCCTGAACCTGATCTTGTGGGGCCTGCAGACCCGTGAGCAGAGGGATCCCCGATGCCCCGGTGTTGACGAACCGTGCGAGTGCCACGTTCTCGACCTCGCCACGGAGTTGGTCGACGGTGGCCTGGAGCTGTTCGGCCTCGAGTTCCAGCGTGCCGAGATCCTCTTGCAGCACGTCGAGATCGGACTGGGCTTGGAAGACCGCGTCGGCAGCTGCGTTCGCCCTGTCACGCGCAGCCTGGATCTCGCGGGCGGCCCGTTCGGCCTCGTCGTCGCTCGTCTGCGCGACGACGGTGAAGGGCACGAGGACGGCCACGAGGACGGCCAGAGCAGCGACGAGCCCCCAGCCGGAACCGGGGCGCGGGCACGCATCAGCCCTCGCTGTGCGCTGTGACTCCGCCGGTTCGGTCATGGCCGCCTCAGGTTATCTGGTATTGCAGTTTCGTTACGGTCACCCTGTCGGGCTTTCATTGGGCGATGCCTCCGGCCCTCTCGCTCGCCGATGTCACGGTCATCCGCGACGAACGGGCGATCGTCGACCACATCTCGGTGACCATCGACCATGACGAGAGATGGGTGGTGCTGGGGGCCAATGGATCCGGCAAGACGACCTTGCTGCGCTTGATGGCCTTCCAGGAGCATCCGAGCCGTGGCACCGTCGAGGTGCTCGGCGAGCGGCTGGGGAAGACCGACGTGCGCGTGCTCCGGCGTCGGATCGGATTCGCGTCCGCTGCGCTGGCCGCGCAGTTGCGGCCGGGCCTCTCCGCCCTCGACGTCGTACGGACCGCTCGCTATGCGGCTCTCGAACCGTGGTGGCACACCTACACCGCGGACGACGACGCCAGGGCGCACGAGTGCCTGACCCAACTCGGCGTCGACCGGTTCGCCCGTCGCCCCCTCGGAACCCTCTCGTCCGGTGAACAACAGCGTGTACTCCTCGCCAGGGCGATCATGAACGACCCGGCGGTGGTGCTCCTCGACGAGCCGTCGGCCCGGCTGGACCTCGGCGGCAGGGAGGACCTCGTGCACACGCTCGGCGACCTGGCGACGGACCCCGCGTCGCCGGCACTCGTACTGGTGACCCATCACGTCGACGAGATCCCTCCCGGGATCACCCACGCGATGTGTCTGCGGGAAGGGCGGGCGTTGGCGGCCGGCCCGATCGACGAGGTCCTCGACGCCGCGGTACTGAGCGACTGCTTCGGACTCCCTCTCCACCTCGAACGGCGCACGAGTGGCCGTTTCAGCGCGTGGGCTCGGCACTGACCAACTCGAGCAACGCCTCGCTCCCCCGCCGCACCTGATCGTCGAGCACACGCTCGAGCACGCCTCCGGTCCACAGCATGCCCCCGTAGCGCAGGAACATCGTGAGACGGGTTCCCTCCTCGAGCGCGTCCAGCTGGGCTCGGAGCACCCACGGTGCATGGTTCTTGCCGTCGACCTCTGCACGCTCGAACACTGCCAACTTGTCGTCGTCACATCGAGTACGGGACATGCGCAGCCGCTTCGAGCGGGCAAGGGGGCCGACTTTGGCCCGCAGCTCGACCTCCCAGGTGTCGTCGTCGATCGCCTCGACGTCGTGCACGAGCGGCATCCACTGGGGATACTCCGCGAGGTCGCGGATGTAGGGGAAAAGCGTCGACGCCGGACAGTTCGCCTCGAGCGACCGTTCGATCTCCATCAACGGCGCGGGCGGGAGTCGCCGCGGAAGGCCCGCGAGAGCAGAGGGCTCTTGGCCGACAAGAGCCCGTCGAGATCATCGTCGGTGTCGAACGAAGGGGTCCAGGCGTCGAGATCTGCTCCTTCTTCGGCGTCGTCGTCCAGGGCGGGCACCGGGACGGGTTCGTCGTCGAGCGTCAGCTGTTCGGTGCCGTCGTCGGTTCGGGCCCGGCGCGGCGAACGAGGCTTCTCCGCCGACTCCGCGGCTGGCGGCCGGAAGAGATGGAGATCGGGGTCGCGGCGGTCGTCGAGGGTCCAGCCGATCGGCACGACCATCGAGTCGGCGTGCCGGCGGCACAACCCCCGCGCTCCTTGGGCCAGGTCGCCGGCGTGCGCGTCGAGCCAGAACACCCGGTCGTCGGCGACGAGGCCATAGCTGACCGATGCGTTCTCGGAGCACCCCGGTCGCTCACACAGCCTCTTCATCCCGGCGGAACCCTAGTCCCCCAACGGGTTCCAGGAGGAAGACCGTCACGCGATCGACTCGAAGAACGACCAGACCTTCACCTGCCCGTGCGGTGGCAGTCCCACGGTGACCGCACGCACCTGCACGAGCAACATCGGGAGGTGCAGCCTCGGCGACGACGGTTCGATCAGCGTGAACTTCGTCGGTCGAGGTGCCATCGGAGTACTCGAGATCAAGATCTCACTCACCGAGACCGCCTCGTGTCCCGACCGCAGCCCGGACGACGGCGCCTGCTCGGCGACCTGCACCACACTCGTGAGCGTCGGGGTGGAGGTCGCGAACCGGGGCAACTGCAACGGCTTCCCTCAGAATCCCACCCCTCGGGTGACGACCACTTGCACTTCCTGAGCGGACCTCCGCCTACCCGGCTTCTTCGGCCAGGAAATCTCGCGACAAGCGGCATCGCGCCCGTCAGCGGGCCGTGCTGATCGGGACAATCGAACGACAAATCCCAGCCGTACTTGTTCGCCATGTTCAGGTGCCCCTGCCGAGGCGCCACAGGGCGATCGGGCATCGTGCTCAGCTTCTCCGGCAACCTCTCCGCCAAGGGGCCATCGGCAGGGTGGTC
>CBFCWZ010000163.1:0-8218 GCA_965601935.1 uncultured Ilumatobacteraceae bacterium | reverse complement strand
CCACATCGCCCTTCCGCCACCGGGATCCGATCGCCAGCTCCACGACCTTGCCGCAGTGATGGCACTCGACCCGCTCGATGCACGGCGCCCGCTCTGGCAGGCCACCGTGGTCGACGGGTTGAAGAAGGGCCGGGCCGCGATCATCTTGAAGACCCACCACACCGTCACCGACGGCGAGGGCGGGATGCAGCTCGCGGTGCATCTGGTCGACCTGGAGCGCCACGCGGACCAACCGGCGATGCCCGACCCCGACGAGGTCGCCGCGGCGGAGGCCACTCAGGAGCAGTCCGGCGACTCGATGCGGGACGTGCTCGACCAGACGCTGCGCATCCCCCTCGGCGTCACTGCCCAAGTGCGCGAACTCCTCGCCGACCCGGCGCGCCTCCCCGACGCCAGCGCGGAGGCCGCCGACACGCTCCGTGGCCTCGTCGAGCAGCTCGGCGACACCGAGACGGCTCGCTCGCCGATCTGGACCGAGCGCAGCCTCGCCCGTCGCTTCCTCACCGGCCAGGCCCCGATCAAGCCCACCAGGGCAGTCGCCAAGTCGCTCGGCGGAACCCTCAACACCGCGTTCCTCACGATCGCCGCCGAGACGGCGAGCCGGTACCACGTCGCGATGGACGCCCCGGCCGACACGCTGCGCGCCTCGATGGCCGTCAGCACCCGGACCGAGCAGTCCGGCTCGAACGCCTTCTCACTCGTGAGGCTGGTCGCACCGACGGCCGCGATGCCGATCGACGAACGGTTCCGCGCGATTCAGGCCGCCACCGCCGAAGCCACCGAGCAGGCGGCGCAGGGCGCCATGGAAGCGATCGCCGCGCTGAGCGTGCTCCTGCCGACTCGCCTGATCACCCGTCTCGCCCGGCAGCAGACGCAGACCGTCGACTTCGGAACGTCGAACGTGAAGGGTTCACCGATCCCGATCTACGCCGGAGGGGCGAAGGTGATCGGGACCTATCCGATCGGCCCCACGATCGGCACCTCGTTCAACCTGACGCTGCTCAGTTACCGCAAGAAGCTGGAGATGGGCCTGAACGTCGACAGCAAGGCCGTGGCCGACCCCGATCTACTCGGGCAGCTACTCGGCGACTCGGTGCGCGACTTCGTGGCCCTCGACGACTGAAACGTCGACGCGATCGCGCGTGGACCGAGCCGTGCGGGGTCCGGGGGGAAGGCGGGTCAGGCCGGGTCGGACTCGGTTGTGAGGAGCATCCTCACGTCGAGCAGGAGATCGGCCACCTCACCGGAAGAGACGAGCTCGCGCTGCATCATGCGTGCCAGCGCAGAGTCGATGACGGACAGGGCTTCGTTGATCACTACTTCGTTGCTACCGGTCTCGGTGATCGTCTGCTCTTCAGTCATTGACCAACACGGTATCCGCGCGGAGAACACTTCGCGCGCACCCTTTCCCCCTGTCACACAGGGTTCACACTCCGTCATCCGGGCCCGGAACGAACCCCTGCCGAACCTGCCGCAGACGGCGTCCCGACGCCTACGATGCGGTCCGTGCGTCCCGGTTCCTCGATCGCCCTCGACCGCCTCGGTCTGCGGTACGGCGAGGCCATCCGGTTCCGCCGACACGGCCACCGGCGCTGGGTGGTGGGCCGGGTCGAAGCTGTCGAACCCGACGGCAGCGTCACACTCCGCGACCCTGACGGATCGGCCCGGTCGATCCGGCCCGAGAACCTCCAGATCCGGCGCCCCGGCTCGCGGGGCCGCCTTCGCTGGCGGGTCGTCTCGGAGGTGGCCGTCACCTGGGAACAGCTCGAACTGTTCGAGCCGTAGAGGGCTCTCGGCAGGTCACCGGCCACCGGAGCAGTTGACCAGGTCACCGGTGACATACGACGCCTCGTCGGATGCCAGCCACAGGATCAGGCGGGCCACTTCCTCCGGTTCGCCGCCGCGTTGCATCGGGACGGTCGGCGCCACACGGTCGACGCGTCCCGGCTCTCCCCCGCTGGCGTGGATGTCGGTGCGGATGATTCCCGGCCGCACACCGTTGACCCGGATCCCCTCGGCGGCGACCTCCTTGGCCAGCCCGATCGTGAGCGTGTCGACCGCACCCTTGGTGGCGGCGTAGTCGACGTACTCGTTCGGGCTGCCGATGTACGACGCCGCGGACGACACGTTCACGATCGATCCACCGGTTCCGCCGTGCCGGGTGCTCATGCGACGCACCGCCTCGCGTGCACAGATGAAGGCGCCCAGCACGTTGATGTCGATGACCCGCCGCCACCGCTCGACGCTCATCTCGTCGAACCGGCACTGGGTCTCGAGGATCCCTGCGTTGTTGACGAGGACCGCGACCGGCCCGAGTGTCTCCTCGGCCCGGTCGAACATCGCCACGACGTCGGCCTCGACGGCCACGTCGCCGCGGATCGCCACGGCAGCCGCACCGCGCGCTCTGCACTGCTCGACCACACGCCCGGCCGACGACTCGTCGGAGCGGTAGTTCACCGCCACGCTCATCCCCCGCTCGGCAGCGAGTGATGCCGTCGCCGCGCCGATCCCCCGACTGCCCCCCGTGACCAACACGACCGCGCTCATCGGTCGAGTCTGCCTCATCGGGATCCACCGGGGTCGAGCGTCGCACCCCCGGCACGGCGGGATGTAGCGTCCGGCGGATGAGCGAAACCGCCCCAGAGCCGGACACCTCCCTGCACCGCCAGATCGCCGAGCGCTTCATCGAGGGACGCAGCTGGGTGACGTCACCGACGGTGTCGCCCGACGGCTCCCGCGTGGCGTTCGTGGTGGCGACCACCTCGCTGAAGGACAACACCACCCGCACGAAGGTGTGGATCGACGACGCTCCGGTCACCGGTGGCGACCACGACGGAAACCCCGTCTGGTCGCCCGACGGGCGACGGCTGGCCTTCACCTCCCGCCGCGGCGAGAAGAAGGGCGACTCCACGCTCCACGTGATGCCGACGGAGGGCCCCGGCGAGGTCCGCACCGTGTGCACGATGCCCGACGGGATGGGCGACCTGTGCTGGTCACCGGACGGAAAGTGGTTCGCGTTCACCAGCCGCACCCGCGACGAGCGCTACGAACAGAAGGATGTGTCGTGGCAGTCGCCCCGGAAGGTGGAGCGCTTCCTGTCCCGCCTCAACGGCGAGGACTGGATCTTCGACCGCCCGAACCACGTGTACCTGGTCGCGGCCGACGGCACCGGAACGCCCCGCAACCTCACACCGGGCGAATCCCAGCACGACGGTCTCACCTGGCTCGGTGACTCGTCCGGGCTCGTCACCAGCGCGTTTCGCCATGAGACCTGGGACATCGATCGCGCCTCCGACCTCTACGCCGTGTCGCTCGACGACTCGGTCGAACCTCGATGTCTCACCGCGCACGACGGCAACTACGCCTGCCCGGTCGTCTCACCCGACGGGACCCGCGTGGCGTTCGTCGCGACCGGCGATCCTGGTCTGATGCCGCACAACGCCCGGGTCGGTGTCCTCCCGGTCGATGCGGAGAGCGTCGCCTTCGACGACGTCAACTGGGTGTCGCGCGCCCTCGACCGCACCTTCGAGACGATCAACGGCCACCAGCCCCCGGTGTGGAGTGACGACGACACCATCTACGACACCGCCGAGGACCATGGAGACCAGCACCTCTACCGCATCGACGCCTCGGGCGCCGAGGCTCCCGTCGCCCTGACGAGCGGTCCGTTCACGGTGGTCGACTACGACGCGGCAGGCGGCACACTCGCCACGACCCGCAGCACCGTCGACCGGCCCACCGAACTGTGGGTGGGCGACGAGCAGCGCACGTCGGTGTCCGGGTCCACCGCACAGCATTGTTCGGGTTGGGAGAAGTTCGCCGCTCCCTGCACCGACGGCCGCGGCGAGATCGACGCCTGGGTGATGCGGCCCCACGACTTCGACCCCGACGAGAAGTATCCGGTGCTGCTGAACGTCCACGGCGGCCCGTTCACGCAGTACGGCGAGTACTTCTTCGACGAGGCCCAGATGCAGGCGGCGGCGGGGTTCGTCGTGGTCATGAGCAATCCCCGCGGCGGCAGCGGCCGCGACACGGCGTGGGGGCAGTCGATCGTCGGCCCGCTCCACCCCACTCATCCGGGGACCGGCTGGGGAACGGTCGACGTCGACGACGTGCTCGCCGTGATCGACACTGCTCTCGACCGGTACGACTTCTGCGACCCCGGGCGGGTCGGCATGCTCGGCGGCTCGTACGGAGGGTTCATGGCCACCTGGCTGGCCGGGCACCACGGCGACCGGTTCCGCGCGTTCTGCTCGGAACGGGCGGTCAACAACTGTGAGTCCGAGGAGTGGTCGAGCGACATCGCCACGTTCTTCACCGCCGAGCACGGCGTCTCGGTCGCCGAGAACCCCGACGAGTACAGGCGGGTCTCACCGATCAAGGCCATCGACAACATCGACAAGCCGATGCTGATCATCCACTCCGAGGAGGATTGGCGCTGCCCCATCGGCCAGGCAGAGGAGCTGTGGATGGCGCTCCGCCTACGCGGCAAGGACGTCGACTTCTACCGCTTCCCGGGCGAGAACCACGAGCTCTCACGCTCGGGCTCCCCGGTCCACCGTGTCCAGCGGGCCGAGATCATCCTCGACTGGTTCACGGAGAAGCTCGCCCCTCAGGGCTGACGGCCGGCACTACTCGGCGACCCAGTCGTCGATCAGCCGCCGGGCGATCGAGATGCCAGGTGGGATCTGCGGGAGTTCGTCCTTGCGATACCAGTTGGCGTCGGCGATCTCGGTTTCCTCCAACACGAGGTCTCCGTCGAGGTACTCGGCGCGGAATCCGATCATCAGGCTGTGGGGGAACGGCCACGGCTGGCTGCCGTGGTACGTCACGTTGCCCACCCGCACACCGACCTCTTCGGCGACCTCGCGCACGACTGCCCCTTCGAGATCCTCCCCCGGCTCGACGAAGCCGGCAAGACAGGAGTACATCGGCATCGGGAAGTTGGTGCCACGGGCGAGCAGTGCCTCCTGGTCGGGCCCCGGGTCGCCACGCGTCACGAGGGTGATCATGGCGGGGGCGATCCGCGGGTAGGCCACGAGCTGACAGGCCGGGCACTTCATGCCTCGCTCCCCGGCCGACGGCTCGGTGGCAGTTCCACAGCGGCCGCAGAAGCGGTGGGTGCGGGCCCATTCGGTGATCTGGACGGCCCGCCCTGCGGCGAACCACTCCGCCGGACTCGAGCGGCCGAAGTAGCTGTACAGGTCGAGCGCCGCGCCGTACGAGGGATCGTCCGCCTCGAACGGCACGTCGACGGCCACCCACATCTCGTCGCCCACGATGCCGACGACGTGGTGTTCCCAGCCGTCCTCGGCGGGCCGGTCGTCGACGAAGACCTTGCTGCCGATGACGTGGACGTAGCGGCGCTCCCCTGCGTGGTCGGCCGGCTCGTCGTTGAGGGCGCGGTAGTGGTCGGCGGTGTTCAACGACTGGGACATCGGCGCCATGCGTACCACGTCGGGCACGTCCGATTGTCAGTGGCTCCCCGCCGGTTCGTACAGTCGCACCCATGTCGAACGTTGTGATCATCGATGCCGTCCGCACCCCCATCGGCAAGCGCGGCGGCGGTCTCTCCACCATGCATCCCGCAGAGGTGCTGTCCCAGGTCCAGAAGGCGATCATCGACCGCACGGGGATCGACCCGAACGACGTCGGCCAGGTCGTCGGCGGAGTCGTGAGCCAGGTGGGCGAGCAGGCCTTCAACGTCACCCGCACCGCGTGGCTGGCTGCGGGTCTCCCGCTCGAAACGGCTGCCACCACCATCGACACCCAGTGCGGCTCCAGCCAGCAGGCCACCAACCTCGCCACCTCGCTGGTCGGGTCGGGCGTGGTCGACGTGGCGATCGCCTGCGGGGTCGAGGTGATGAGCCGGGTCCCGATCGGGGCCAGCGGCAACAAGAAGCTCGGCCTCGGCGTGCCGATCCCGAAGACCTACTTCGAGAAGTACGAGATGACCTCCCAGTTCGAGGGCGCCGAGCGCATCGCCGACAAGTGGGGCGTCACCCGCGAGGACACCGACGCGTTCGGTCTCGCCAGCCAGGAGCGCGCCATCCGGGCGTGGGAGGAGGACCGGTTCGCCGGCCAGTACATCACGGTCGAGGCGCCCGACATCGACGAGGAGGGCAACCTGCTCGACACGACCCATGTCGTGGACCGCGACGAGGGGCTGCGCGAGACGAGCCTCGAGAAGCTGGCCTCACTGAAGCCGGTCGCCCGGGAGGACGGGGTCCACACCGCCGGCAACGCCTCCCAGATCTCCGACGGCGCCGCCGCCGTCCTCCTCATGACCGAGGACAAGGCCGCGGAACTGGGCCTCACGCCGCGGGCCCGCATCGTCGACACCTGCCTGGTGGGCGTCGACCCGGTGCTCATGCTCACCGGGCCGATGGATGCCACCAAGAAGCTGCTGGAGCGCACTGGCCTCGGTATCGACGACATCGACGTGTTCGAGATCAACGAGGCCTTCGCCTCGGTGGTTCTCGCCTGGGCCAAGGAGGTCGGCGCCGACCTCGAGAAGACCAACCCGAACGGCGGCGCCATCGCTCTCGGCCACCCCCTCGGCGGCACCGGCGCCTTCCTCATGACGAAGGCCCTCTACGAACTCGAACGCACCGATGCCAGGTACGGCCTCATCTCGATGTGCTGCGGTGGCGGCCTCGGCACCGGCACCATCATCGAACGCCTCTGAGCTTGCAGACACCGCTGCAGGTCTCGCGCGACCACCTTTCGAAGAAAGGTGAAGCGCACAGCTGAAGCGGTGTCTGACACCATTGCCGGTAGAACGGGGACATGGGCGGGCGGCGGTGGTTCTCGATCCTTCTCGTCCTCGTCGCGTGCTCCGACCATGACCCGGCTCCGTACTCGGCAACAGTGGTCGAGGTGGTCGACGGTGACACGGTGGTGATCGACTTCGGCGGGCGCGAAGAAGCGGTCCGGCTGATCGGGATCGACACACCCGAGACCGTTCACCCGGATCGGCCCGTGGAGTGCTTCGGCCCCGAAGCCTCTGCATTCGCCGCAGAGCTGCTGCCGCTCGGGACCGAGGTCGAGGTGACGCGGGACGTGGTCGACCGCGACGACTACGGGCGCCTGCTCGGCTACATCCATCGCTCCGACGGGTTGTTCGTCAACGAGGAACTCGTCCGGCAGGGTTTCGCCGTCCCGCTCCGGATCGGACCCAACACGACCCATTCGAGCGTATTCGTCGCCGCGGCGAGGGCGGCCGAGAGGGACGACCTGGGCCTGTGGGCGGCCTGCCATGAGTGACGCCGGGGGTATCCTCCGCGCGGTGACCTCGACCCCCACGCTGGCCGAACGGCTCGGCCACGCCCCCGACGCGAAGCTGGTGATCCTCTCCTGTGACGATCTCGGCTCGTGTCACGCGGCGAACGTGGGGGTGATGGAGGCGCTGCACGATGGAGTCGCCACCGCTGCGTCACTCATGGTCCCTGCCCCGTGGGCACACCACGCCGCCGACCTGGTCGGTCCTGACGACGACATCGGGGTCCATCTCACCCTCAACGCGGAGCACTCGTGCTACCGCTGGGGGCCGATCACCCACGCACCCTCCCTGCTGTCCGGCGAAGGTGGCTTCCCGCGTACCCTCGAAGACCTGTGGGAGCACGCCGACCCCGGCGAGGTGCTGCGCGAGCTGCGGGCCCAGGTCGAACGGGCGATCGCGTGGGGCATCGATGTCACCCACCTCGCGCCCCACCTCTCGGCGATCACGCTCCGCCCCGAGTTCTTCGACATCTACATGGAGCTCGCGGTCGAGTTCCGGCTCCCGATCCGGCTCCCGTCGGCGATCTCAGAGGAACGAGCGGGCTTCCGTTTCCGATCCCTCGCGGCGGAGGAAGGCGTCCTGTTCCCCGACTTCTTCGACCACGACTGGCGGGCGGGAAGTTCGGTCCGCGTGTTCGACACCATCGCCTCGCTGCCGGCGGGCGTCACCGAGATCCACGTGCAGCCGGCCAAGGACACTCCTGAGGTCCGTGCGCTTGCAGGTGACACCGCCGAGGCCTGGATCGCCGACCTCGCCCTCGTCACCGGCGACGAACTCCCTGCGCGGCTCGAGGAGGCCGGGGCCATCTTGATCGGCTTCCGCGACCTTCGCGAGACGATGCGGGCGGGCTGATCCTGCGCCGTTCTCGCACCCTTGCCCGACGACGAACTCCCTGCGCGGCTCGAGGAGGCCGGGGCCATCTTGATCGGCTTCCGC
>CBFCWZ010000162.1:0-8319 GCA_965601935.1 uncultured Ilumatobacteraceae bacterium | reverse complement strand
GGCTTCCCCTGCACGAGCTGCTGGCTCGCTCCGACGTGGTGCAGCTCTGTGTTCCGCTCACTCCCGAGACCCGCGGCCTGATCGGAGTCGTCGCCGTGGAGGCGATGAAGCCCGGAGCGATCCTCGTCAACACCTCGCGCGGGCCGATCGTCGACCACCGGGCGATCGGGGAGGCCATGGCATCGGGCCGGCTGGGTGGGTACGCCGCGGACGTCTGGGATCCGGAGCCACCCGAACCTGGCGACGCGCTGTTGGCCGACTCGCGCACGATCCTCACTCCCCACGTCGCTGCCCTCACCGACGTGACCTACCGCGAGATCTGCGTCCGTGCGTCTGCCGCCGCTGCCGCGGTGCTCCGAGACGAGGACCCCGATCCCCGGTGTGTCGTCCGGCCCGATCGTGGGTGATCAGGTTGCCGCGGCGATCAGCTGGAGGGTGAGCAGGAGCGCCATCAGGGCGAGACACAGCAGGTGGTCGGCGAGGATCGCTCGCGCGAGATCGGACCGGGTCGACGCGTCGTCGTCGGTGGCGCTGCCGAGGCGGACCGCGTTCGGGAACGTTCGGACCCGTACCAACACCATCGGGATCAGGATGATGACGAGCGAGATCCAGGCGACCCACTGGAGCCGGATCCCGGCGACGAGCTCGACGACGATGCCGGCGAGTGCGCCGAGCATGGCGACCGTGACGAGCCGGCCCATCGGGTGGGCGTCGGTGGTGACCCGTCGGTAGTAGCGGCCGATCGTGTCGAGGTCTGCCGCGTCGATCTCCCCGGTCGTGCCCCGTGCCAACACGTCGTGCATCAGGTCGAACCACAGCACCGCGAGCAGAAAGCCCGCTGCGGCGGCGACGACGGCCTCCATCAGGGTTCGAGGACGACCTTGATGGCACCCTGGTCGCGACCGGCGGCGATGGCGAACGCGGCGGCCGCTGCGTCGAGGGGGAAGCGGTGGGTGATGAGTGTGTCGGCCAGTTCGGGTGTGGTGGCGAGCAGGGCGGCCGCTGCGTCGACGTCGCGTCCGCCGGCATGGCGGCCGTAGAGGGTGGCCGGGCAGAGGTCGACCTGTTTGAGGCACAGAGGCAGGCCGGGGAGTGCGACGGCTCCCCAATAGATCCCGGGCACGGAGAGGTACCCGCCCGGTTTGGCCAGCTCGACGGCATGGGCGAGGGCGCTCTCACTGCCGGCCGCCTCGACGACCACGTCGTAGAGCCCGTGCACCTCGGCGGCCCCGAGCCGTTCGCCGGCCTCTCGTTGGGCGTCGTGCCGGGCCACGAGTCCGACCTCGCAACCGCGGGCTCGGGCCACCGCCACGGCGCAGAGGCCGATCGCCCCGCCTCCGACCACGGCGACCCGGTTGCCGGGTTGCACCTCCGAGCGCCGAAGGGCGTGGACGACCACGGCGAGCGGTTCGACGAGGGAGGCATTGGCCACCTCGAGGCCGGTGGGCAGTGGGACGAGGGAACGTTCGGGCACGAGGACCTCGTCGGCCATCCCGCCGTCGAGACCGATCCCGAGGATCATTCCGCCGCCCTTCGTGCACAGGTTGTAGTGACCGGTCGTGCAGGGTTCGCACGTGCCGCACGGGTCGAGTGGTTCGATCGCGACGGGAGTGCCGTCGGCGGTGGTCCCCGCGATCTCGTGCCCGAGGGTGGTCTCCGACGATGTCATCCCGCCCGCGATGAGGTGGAGGTCGCTGCCGCAGATGCCGACCGAGTCGACGCGAACACGTACGCCGTCACCTTGCGGCGGGTCCACCTCCTCGACCCGAACGGTCCCGTTGTCTGCTCTGACCGCGCGCACGATGTCTCAGTCGCCGGTGGCCCGGGAGAGCGAAGTGAGTCGATCGTCCATTGCCGCAAGGTATGCGAACGGGGAACACCGCAGTGTGCCGGAGCCGTCGGTCGATGAGAGGTCGGCGGCGACGGCGGGCCAGAGTGGACGGGTCCGTCTGCCCGACGGACCGCATGATGACCACTTCCACCGACACGACACTGCAACCCGACAAGCTGCTCGGCCGGCAGTTCGTGACGCTGGCGCTCGCTGCGGCGTGCTTCTTCCTCGGCACCGGCGCGATGAACGTGCTGCTCCCACAGTACGTGGTCGACGAACTCGGCGGCTCCGAGGTGGCCGCCGGAGTCGCCATGGGGTCGATGGCCGTGTCGGCGCTGTTCACGCGCATGTGGTTCGGTCGGCTGGCCGACCGTCGGGGAGCTCGCCTCATCGTGGTGATCGGGGCGCTCCTCTTCATGGTGGCGTCCCTGCTCCTGGTGGTGAGTGAGAACCTCGGGATGGTCATCCTCTCCCGCCTCGTGTTCGGCGGTGGCATGGGTGCCTTCGTCACCGGCTCGACGATGCTGTCGATCGAGTTGGCTCCCGACCACCGGCGGAGCCAGGCGGCCAGCTACATCCTGATCTCGTTCCATCTCGGGCTCGGCCTCGGCCCGCTGATCGGTGAGTCGCTCGCGGACGTGCTCTCCTACGACGCGATCTGGTTGATGAATGCGGTGATCGCATTGGCCGCAGCCGCCATTGCGTCGCTGCTGGAGAAGCGCCCGCACCTCGACCACGGCGAGCCGGCGCCGCTGATCCACCGGAACGCGATCGCCCCCGGTCTCGTCACGATGTTCGGGATCGTCGCATTCAACGGTGTGCTGCAGTTCACACCGCTCTACGGACGCGAGATCGGTCTCCACGACGTCGGTCTCGTGTACACGACCGCCTCGATCACCTTGGTGGTCGTGCGCCTCGCCTTCGGCTGGGTGCCCGACGTGATCGGCCCGATCCGCGCCGGTGCCGGTGCACTCTGGCTGACCGTGGTCGCCTGCCTCGTCATCGCTCTCTGGGCCGAGCCGGCGGGCCTGTTCATCGGTGCGGCGCTCCTGGCGATCGGGTTGTCTCTCCAATCGCCGTCGTTCATCGCCGTCGCCGTCGAAGGTGTCGCGGCGCGGGAGCGTGGGTCGGCGATGGCCACCTACACGGCGTTCTTCGACGTGGCCAACGCCTTCGTCGGCCCGATGTTCGGGTTCATCGTCACGGGGGCGAGCTACCGCGCCGCGTTCCTCACCGCCGGCGCGATGTCACTCGTCGCTCTGGTCGTGCTGTATCTCGTGGTCCAGCCCCAGTGGACCCGCGCCCGCTCGCTCTCCACGGCCCCGGCCGTGATCTGATCGATCGCCCGCGATGCCTCCCGCGGTGGCCCTGTTCAGCCGGCGAGCACGCCGGACACCAGATCCCGGGCCGCGTCCTGGACCTCGGTGAGATGGTCGGCGCCGCGGAAGCTCTCGGCGTAGATCTTGTAGACGTCCTCGGTGCCGGACGGGCGGGCGGCGAACCAGGCGTGGTCGGTGGTCACCTTGAGGCCGCCGATCTTGGCCCCGTTGCCGGGAGCCTCGGTCAGCACGGCCGTGATCGGGTCACCGGCCAGTTCGTCGGCAGTCACCTGGTCGGCGGAGAGGGCACCGAGGGCGGCCTTCTCCTTTCGCGTCGCCGGCGCATCGACCCGCTGGTAGACGGGTGCACCGTACCGTTCGGTGAGCGACCGGTACCGCTCGCTGGGCGACGCTCCCGTGACGGCGAGGATCTCCGAGGCGAGCAGGGCCAGGAGAATGCCGTCCTTGTCGGTGGTCCACACCCGACCGTTGCGTCGAAGGAACGACGCCCCCGCCGACTCCTCGCCGCCGAAACCGACCGACCCGTCGAGCAGACCGGGGACGAACCACTTGAAGCCCACGGGGACCTCGACGAGCCGGCGACCGAGCCCGTCGGCGACCCGGTCGATCATCGAGGACGACACGAGGGTCTTGCCGATCGCAGCCGTGTCCGGCCAGTCGGCACGGTGCTCGAAGAGGTACTCGATCGCCACCGCCAAGAAGTGGTTGGGGTTCATCAGCCCGGCATCGGGGGTGACGATGCCGTGACGGTCGGCGTCGGCGTCGTTGCCGGTGGCGATCTGGTACTGATGGCGCGCACCGATCAGCGCGGCCATCGCATTCGGCGACGAGCAATCCATCCGGATCTTGCCGTCCCAGTCGAGGGTCATGAACCGCCACGTCGGGTCGACCTCGGGGTTGACCACGGTGAGATCGAGGTCGAAGCGCTCCGCGATGTGCCCCCAGTAGTCGACGGCGGCACCGCCGAGCGGGTCGGCGCCGATGCGCACGCCGGCGGTCCGGATCACATCGAGTTCGAGTACCTCGGGGAGGTCGTCGACGTAGGTCCCGCGGAAGTCGTACCGGTGGGTCGTGTCGGCGCCCCGCGCCTTCTGCAGCGAGAGGCGTGACACCTCGCGGTTGCCGCTGGCGAGGAGTTGGTTGGCGCGGTCGGCGATCCAGGCGGTGGCATCGGTGTCGGCGGGCCCGCCGTGGGGCGGGTTGTACTTGAAGCCGCCGTCACGCGGTGGGTTGTGCGACGGGGTGACCACGATCCCGTCCGCCAGGTTGGTTCCCACCGGCTGATCGGCGTTGTGACGCAGGATCGCATGGGAGAGAGCGGGCGTGGGCGTGTACCCGTTGTCCACGTCGATCAGGGTGGTGACGTCGTTGGCCGCGAGGACCTCCAACGCGGTGGCCCACGCCGGCTCCGACAGGGCATGGGTGTCGCGTCCGAGGAAGAGCGGGCCGTCGATTCCCTGACCGGAGCGGTACTCACAGATCGCCTGGGTCGTGGCGGCGATGTGCGCCTCGTTGAACGAGGCGTCGAGGCTCGACCCCCTGTGCCCCGACGTGCCGAAGGCAACTCGCTGAGCGGGATCACCCGGGTCCGGGCGCTCCGTGTAGTAGCTCGACACCACGTGGGGGACGTCGATGAGATCGATGGTCGACGCCGGCTGTCCGGCCCGTTCGTGCGCCATGGGCACAGTATGACCCGGCGGGAGGGGACGGTGTAGAAGTGCCGTAGTGCCCATTGAATTCGCGGTCAGGCGCGGAAATGATTGGGGGGTCAACGCCACGTCGAAAGGGTTTGAAGCACACATGATGGATCTGGTGATCGAGGTCGACAACGAACCCGGGGCGTTGGCCTCGGTGGCGGGCGCCATGAGCGACGCCGGGGTGAACATGTCCGCGGCGACGTTCCTCGGTGGGGAGTCGAAGGCCGAACTCCACGTGCTCGTGCCCCACGCCGAGGCGGCCAAGCACGCCATGGGTCACGCCGGGCTGGCAGTCACACGCGAACGCGAGGTTCTGGTGGTCGACGTCGACGACCGTCCGGGTGTGCTCGCCGATCTGGCCAGCCGCGTCGGAAACGCCGGGGTCGACATCGATCTGGTCTTCGTCGCCACCAACAACCGTGTCGTGTTCGGAGCCCACGACATGGACGCTCTGCGCACCGTCCTCGCCCCCGCCAACGCCCACTGACGTCGACGTCCGTCGACGGTCAGGTGTGCTCGGCGAAGGCTGTGGCGCGGCTCGCCAACTCGCGTTCGCCTACGATCCCTCGCTCGAGCGTGATCGCCTCGAAGGCGTCCTGCCACGCCGCCCAGTAGTCGCCCGGACCGTCGGACTCGTGCCGTGCGACCTGGGCGATGAGATGGTCGCGGAACGTGTCGTAGTCGATCAGCCCGGCGTCGCAGGTCGCCATCGTCGTGGCGAACAGCCGGCTCTGCCACGGCTCCTGGAAGGCCAGCTCGCCGTTGGCGCGTGGTGGTGCGGCGGCGCCCTCGGTGTCGAGTTCCGGCCTCATCGCGCCACGCCGATCATCTGGTCGCGGTCGACGAGGTCGGCGAGTGCTTCCTCGTCGAGGTGGTCGGTGCCGTCGGGCCGTTCGGGAAGGACGAAGTAGCGGACCTCCGAGGAGGAGTCCCACACCTTGACGTCGATCTCGTCGGGCAGCTCGCACCCCATCTCCGACAGGACCGCCCGCGGTTCGCGGACCACGCGGGAGCGGTACTCGAACGACTTGTACCAGGCGGGTGGGAGCCCGAGAAGTCCCCACGGGTAGCACGAGCACAGAGTGCAGACGACCACGTTGTGGGTGTCGGGTGTGTTCTCCACGACGACGAGGTGATCCACCTGAGGGCCGCCCAGCCCGAGTTCGCCGATCGCTCCCAGACCGTCGGTCAGCAGACGCTCTCTGAAGTCGGGGTCGGTCCACGCCTTGGCGACGACCCGGGCTCCGTGCATGGGTCCGAGCTGGTTCTCGAAGTAGTCGAGGGTGGTGTCGATGGCGGCGGGGTCGACGAGACCCTTCTCGATCAGGATCGCCTCGAGCGCCTCGGCGCGCAGCGCTCTCGGATCGTGGTCGTGGTCGTGGCCGGTCATGCCGCCTCCAGGTAGGGCTCGAAAAGGTCGACGCTCACCGTGTGCTCGCCCTCGCTCTCGCCCTCACCCCAGAGGTCCGCGGCGGCGAACTGGACGGCATAGACGTATTGCGGGTCGTCGCCCCGGCCGTGGGCGTGGGTGTCGGGGAAGACGAACGCGGGGTGGGCGTGGGTGACGACGCCGCGGTGGCCGCGGACGTAGCGCGGCAGCCGGGTGTGGCCGGCCGGATGCATGTCCAGGGCGCGCACCGTGGCACCCACCTCGAATCGCGGTGGCCTGTCGACGTCACGGTCGGGTCCTCCGTCGGGTGACTCGGTGGGTAGCCCGTCGGGCGGAACCGCGGAGGGACGGGCGGATGTCGAACCGGCACGGGCGTCGACCTCGTCGCTGTCGAGAAGGCCACGTTCGACGAGCCGGATCTCCATCGCGCCGAGCCAGCGACCGAAGTAGTCGGCGGTGAGATAGAAGCCGGGGTCGAGGCGTTCGATCGAGTGAC
Source organism: uncultured Ilumatobacteraceae bacterium (assembly GCA_965601935.1). Taxonomy (GTDB): domain Bacteria; phylum Actinomycetota; class Acidimicrobiia; order Acidimicrobiales; family Ilumatobacteraceae; genus CBFCWZ01. The sequence continues at coordinate 1,565 of CBFCWZ010000162.1, read as the reverse complement.
GGAACTCGTCGGTGTTCCCGGCGATCTGGACGCCGGAAGCCAGCCCGAACGCCAACCGTTCCCATGGCGCATGGAACATCGCCTCGTCGCGCACGACCTGGCCGAAGCCGTGCATACCACCCATGTCGTGAATTCCATCCATCGTGAACCCCCGGCACCACCGTACCCGTCGGGTCAGGACGGTGCGGGCGCGAGTACGCGCCGGACACGCCAGTGATTCACTGCGGCGCGCAGGATCATCCAGACGGTGAGGGCGCCCCAGATCCCGGCGATCCCCAGTCCGGGAAACGCGAGGACGAGTGCAGCGAGGGGGATCACGGCGAGCAGGTAGCCGAACGCGACCCGACCCAGGAACCGGTAGTCGGCAGCTCCGATGAGTACTCCGTCGTAGGCGAAGGCGAGGGCTCCAGGAAGCATGATCACGGCGAGGATCCACAGTGCGGTCGTGGCCCGGTCGACGACCGCAGGGTCGTCGGTGAAGGCTCGCGCGATGAGGGGCGCCGTGAGTGCGAGGACGGCTGCGACCACGGCTCCCACGAGGAGCGACAACACGACCACACGCCGCGTGTACTCCCGGGCGCGGTCCCTGGCCTCGCGGCCGAGTTCCTCGGCCACCAAGGTCTGGGCGGGGACGGCGAGAGCGTCGAGGCTGAGGGCGAGGAAGAAGAACACCGAGTTGGCGATCTGGTGCGCCGCCAGCGTGGATTCGTCGATCCGGGCAGCCACCGCCGTGGCACCCGTGAACACCGCGAGCATCGAGCCGACCCGGAGGAGAAGGTGCCGTCCCGCCGACAGGAGGGGCCGCATCTCGGTCCACATGGGCCGGTGAGTGTCGGCGCCGCGTAGCCGAGGCCACGCGCTGACGGCGAGAGCAGTTCCCGCGCCGGCCTGGGCGATCACGGTCGACCACGCTGCGCCCGCCACCCCGAGGTCCAGACCGAACACGAACCAGACCTCCAGCACGACGTTCAAGATGTTGGCGGCCACCAGGATCTTCAGCGGCGTGGTGTAGTCGGACGCTCCGCGTTGGACCCCTTGTGCCGACAGGCCGATCAGGACGAACGGGACGCCGACCGCGGAGATGCGCAGGTAGGTCACGGCGACGTCGAGGACCTCGCCGTCGGCCCCGAGGATGGCGGCGAGTGGCTCGGCCAGTCCGATGAGGAGTGGGACCGAGATCGCGCCGACGATGATCCCGAGCCACATCGCCTGCAGTCCGACCCCCGCGGCAGCCGAGTTCTCGCCGGCCCCCAGGCGGCGCGCCACCCGTTCGGTGGTCCCGTAGGCGAGGAAGTTCGACCCGGCGATCACCAGGCTCAACACGGCGACGGCGATCGCCACCCCTGCGAGCTCCGTGGTGCCGAGTCGGCCGACGATCGCCGTGTCGACGAGCCGGTACAACGGCTCCGCCGCCAGGGTCCCGAGCGCCGGCAGCGCCATCGACAGGATCCGCCGGTCGGTCGGGGAGAGCGTCGGGAGCACGGACGCCAGACGCTACCGACACGAGGGTGTCGCGACGGAGGAGTCGCCCGAGTCGTTGGCCGCAGCCATCCTTCGTCCCTGGC
>CBFCWZ010000161.1:0-8336 GCA_965601935.1 uncultured Ilumatobacteraceae bacterium | reverse complement strand
GGCCGAAGCGGCTCGTTGCCTTCTCCGTGTCGGTGATGGCTCTCGCCACCGCCCTGCTCACCCAAGTGGACGCCGACTGGACGGCGGCCACCGAGATCGGGATCATCGTGCTGTTCGGCTTCGGGTTCGGGCTGGGTATGCCCGCCATCACCGACGCCATCATGGCGGCCGTCCCCGTCGAGGACGCCGGGATCGGGTCGGCGGTGAACGATGTGAGCCGCGAACTCGGCTCGGCCCTCGGCGTCGCGGTGATCGGTACCTTCATCGCCCGTCTCTACCGCGACAAGGTGACCGACAACCTCGGTGACCAGGTCCCCGACGACGTGGTGGAGATCGCCCAGGACGGCATCGGGGTGGTGGCGGGCGTGGCGCCGCAGTTGCCCCCCGATGTCGCGAGTGTCACCGTCGCAGGAGCCAATGAGGCCTTCGTCTCGGCGATGAACTCCGGCTTCTGGCTGAGCACCGCCGTGCTCGTCGGCGGTGTCGCGGTGGCGGTGTGGCTGCTGCCCTCTGTGGCCCGTGAGGAACAGGTCGAGCGCGAGGAGACGCCGCGGCCCATCGGCGACCTCCCCGTCACCGGCCCACTCGACACCACATCCGACGTCGTCGTTCGTTGAGCGAGTGCTGCATCACGAAGCGTTCGCCGCCCGGATTCACCGCTGGCCGCGTTGCGGACGCCTCGAATCGGGGCGAGGCCAGTCCTTCGTCGCCACGCCGTGCCGGGAAACGGATCCGACTCGGCGCTCCACCACCAGCGTTCCGTGACACACCACTCGACGGGCGGCCGACTCGTTCCTCGGTCGGCTGCCCGTCGAGACTCTGCCCGATGAATCGAGCCTCCCGCGGTCTGGAGGCCCGCGGGTGGCTCGCCGTCGCTCTCGTGGCCGGAGGGGCCGTGGTCGCCCAGGCGTTCGGCCGCTTCACGTATGGGGTACTGCTCCCCGCGATCCGCAATGATCTCGACCACTCGAACACGGTGGCCGGGCTCCTCGGCACGATCAACGTCACGGCCTATCTGTTGGGCACCGTCGTCGTGGCGGCGCTCACCGCCCGCTTCCGCCTCCTCCCCATCTTCCGCGCTGGGTTCCTCTTCTCCCTCACCGGTCTGGCGATCGCCACGATCTCACCGAATGCGGCGCTGCTCGGCGTGGGACTGTTCGTGATGGGGATCGGCGGCGCATTCATCTGGATCCCGTCCCCGGCGATCGCGGCTGCCCACGTGTCCGCCGAGCGACGCGGCGTGGCCGTCGGTTCGATCGGTGCGGGCATCGGCCTGGGCATCGTGTTCGCCGGCCAGATCAGCCGCATCCTCCGCGACCGCAACGGAGACGAGGCATGGCGGTCCGTCTACCTCATCGAACTGCTCATCGGAGCGGTGACGGTGGCGGCGGTACTGCTCTTCCTCCGCTTCCGCGGCGACTCGGCCGGAGGGTCGGGGGGAGGCGGATTCGGCGGATTCGGGGTGCTGCGGCAGATGCCGGGATGGGGGGCCCTGACCGTTGCCTACGCGGCCTACGGGTTCAGCTATCTGCTCGCCATCTCGTTCCTCACCTCCCGGCTGGAGGACGACGCCGGCTACTCCGAGGGACGCGCGGCCTCGATGTTCGCCCTCGTCGGGCTCGGCACCGTCGCGGGTGGCATCCTCCTCGGCCACGTCGCCGACCGCATCGGCGAACGGCGGGCGCTCGCGGGTGGGTTCAGCCTGTTCGCGCTGTCGACAGGGGGTGTCATGACCGGGGTCGTCGGCCTCGTCGTGGTCTCGTCGGTCGTGCTCGGCCTGATGTTCGCCGGCCTGGCCGGGGTGGTGGCCGGATACGTGGTGCGTAACACCACTCCCGCCCAGTACGGGCCGACCTATGCCGCGGCGACCCTCGCGTTCGGCGTCTCCCAGATGCTGGCCCCGCAGGTGGGCGGCGCGTTGGCCGACCTGACCGGCAGCTTCACGATCGTCTTCTCCCTCTCTGCCGGGTTCGCCCTTCTCGGGGCAGTGGCGAGCAGCCGCCTCCCCCACGATTGAGGTGGGTCAGTGGGTGGGGACGAGCGTGGCGCGAATGGCGTCGTGGTCGCTGGCGGCGTGGTCGACGAGAAGTCCTGTGTCGGCAGGTGCCAGCCCGCGGGCGAAGATGTGGTCGAGCGAGAATGCCCGGCCCCCACGTCGGAACGTCGGGCCCAGGCCGGCGCTGACCCGGTGGAGTTCCCGACCGCCCAGTTCGCGGGTGACCGCGCGGATGCTCCGCCGGGACGCGGTGTTGAAGTCGCCACCGACCACCACCGGCGACGTCGTCCACTGGTCGACCGCCTCACCGATGGTCACGAACTGGCGGAGCCGACGACGGTGGGAGAGAACCGGGGTCTCGGTGTGCACGCTGAACGCCCGGACCGGCGCGTTGCCGACCTCGACGGTCGCTCCCAACGCCGCCCGCGGCTGGCCCTGGATCGCCGCCGTGTGGGGGAGTGGCACCACCTCGACGCCGCTCAGCGGCCACGGGGAGAGGATCGCGTTGCCGAAGTTGCGGTCGCTCTTGGGGTGCACGCTGAGGGCCACGTAGGCGTAGTTGAGGTTCAGGTGGTCGGCGATCTCGGCGGTACCTCGTTCGTCCATCTCCTGCAGCAGCACGATGTCGGCATCCTCGTCGGCGGTGTGCTGTTCGATCGCGCGGGTGGCTCGCAGGGTGTGCGTCGCGAGCTCGATGTTCCAGGTCAGCACTCTCAACTCGGTCGGCGTTCCGACTTCGGGGCCCGGTGCCGACGAATGGTGGACCACTGCCTCGGGCGACGTCATCGGAAGCGTTCCACCAGCGCGGCGATGTGCTCCGGATACATGTCGCAGCAGCCGCCGACGATGGACGCTCCGTCGGCCACCCATCCGGCGACGTCGTCGGCGTAGCGCTCGGCGGTGAGCTCCTCGCGGCGCTCGAACACGACTTCGTTGGCCGCGTAGTCGTGCTCTCGTGCGACGGGGAAGGCATTGGCGTAGCCGCCGGTGCGGAACTCCGCTCCCGCAGCCTCGATGGCGTCGTTCAGCGCCCTCAGTGCGGGGCCCGTCTGCTCGGGGAGCGAGCAGTTGAAGAGCAATGCCTCGACGTCGACGGCTGCGTCGAGTGCGCCGCGGACGATGTCGTGCGGCGCCTCCCCGCTGTGGAGGATCACCTGGTCGTCCGGCCAATGGTCGGGCAGGCAGAACGACATCCAGACGGGTTGCCCGGACGCGTGGTTGGCGATCGCCTGGGCCTGGACCGTCATCTCGGTGGTGCACGAGAGCGTCTCACCCAGCCACACGTCGACATAGGGGTCGAGCGCCGCGACGATCTCGGCATAGAGCGGCGCACCCTCGACGGGGTCGAACCGCTCGGGCTCGTACGAACCGAACAGGGGTGGCAGCGACCCGGCGACCAGTACGGCGTGGACTGCCTCGTCGGCCACCTCGCGGGCGATCCGGCCCGCGGTGGCGGTCAGGTCACGCAACCGGTCGAGCGAGAGACCGGCCGGGTGGTGGTAGGGCACGACTGCGTAGTTGTTCGTGACGATCACTTCCGCACCGGCCTGCACGAAGTTGCGGTGCGCCTGCGCGACGAACTCGGGGCCCTCGGTGAGGGCGAGCGACGACCACTCGGGCTGCCGGAACGGGGCGCCGATCCGGCGCAGCTCCTTCCCCATCCCTCCGTCGAGCACGGTGACTGCATTCACTGCGCCTCGACAGTATCCGTGCTACGACGGTGGGCATGGGGGAGAGGCTGACCACCCGCGAGATGGCGAGCTTCGTGGCCAACGGATACGTGCGATTCGACGCCATCGTTCCTCGCTCCCCCGACGCCACGCTCTTCATCGACCTGTTCTTCGCCAACGGCGGGAGACGGGCGATCGGAATCCGGGCAGCTTTGCGTACCGGAAACGCTCGGACGTCCGAGCGGAAGTGGAACGCAAACGGTTGGGAAGGTGGTGTCAGAGGACGCGGACGTGGAAGCCGGCGGCGCGGAGGCCGGCGAGCAGGCGGTCGAGGTGGTCGCGGTCCGACGTCTCGACGAGGAGTTCGATGCCGGTCAGCTTGGCGTGGACGGTGAGGTCGAGTCGTCGGTGGACCACGTCGATGATGTTGCCGCCGAGTTCTCCCACGGTGGTCGTGATCCTGCCGAGGCTGCCGGGACTGTCCGGCACCTCGATCACCATCCGGCCCAGCCGTCCGCTGCGGACCAGTGCGCGCATGATCACCGACGAGAGCTGGCGGAGATCGATGTTGCCGCCACTGAGGATCAAGCCGACGCGCCGGCCCGCATAGCGATCGGGTCGCCCCAGCAGCTCGGCCAGTGCGGCGGCTCCGGCCCCCTCAGCGACGGTCTTCTCCACCTCGAGGAACAGTCCCACCGCTTGCTCGATCAGCGATTCGGAGACGATCTCGACGGAGTCGACCAGTTCCCGGATGATCTCGAGTGAATCGTCGCCCGGTTCGCCGACGGCGATCCCCTCGGCAATGGTCGAGTCGCCGACAGTCAGTGCGGTGTGGTTGACGGCGTTGTAGACCGCCGGCCAGCGGTCGCTCTGGACACCCACGATCTCGATGTCCGGCTTGGCCGCACGCGCCGCCACAGCGCAACCGGCGAGGAGGCCGCCCCCGCCCGTGGGAACGACCAGCACCTCCAGATCGGGATCGTCGGCGAGCATCTCCCGAGCGACAGTCCCTTGTCCGGCCATCACGTCGACGTCGTTGAACGGGGAGAGAAGTTCATAGCCGCGGTCGCGGGCGATTCGCTCGGCCTCGTCCCGGGCGTCCTCCAATGCGTCACCGTGCAGCACGATCTCGGCGCCGAGTTGGCGGGTGTTGGTGACCTTCACCGAGGGCGTGATGGCGGGCATCACGATCACGGCGGGAAGGCCGAGGCGGGCGGCGTGGTGGGCGACTGCCTGGGCGAAGTTGCCGGCCGACGAGGTGACGACACCCGGCGTCCCCTCGGGGAGGAGGAGCAAGCGATTGAGTGCGCCTCTCTCCTTGTAGGAGGCGGTGAACTGGAGGTTCTCGAACTTGATCACCACCTCCGCGCCGGTGATGTCCGACAGGGTCCGGGACAGCGCACACGACGTCCGGACGACCGCACCCTCGATGCGTTCGGCAGCGGCGTCGACGTCGTCGGGCCCGATCGGCAACGCCATGATCGTCAGCCCTCCGTGGAGTACTGCACGGCAGCCCGGTCGATGGCCTTGCCCGTGATGCAGTCGGCGAGGAACTGCTGGTGGGCCTCGTGCGCCCGATAGACGAGGAAGTCCTCCTCGCTGTCGAAGTCGGCGACGACCGCGTAGTCGAACGTGCCGTCGCTCACACCGAGGTCGGCGCCGTGCGCGTAGCTGCGGATCTCCGGGATCGCCGGCGGGAGCGCATCGAGACCCGCGGCCACCGCTGCGATGTGGGCGGCATCGAGGTCCTCGGCGAAGCGGAACATGACGACGTGGCGAAACATGAAGTCATCCTGCCATGGGGCCGGTGCGGCTCAGCGAAGACTGATCACGAGCCCGCCCACGTGCTCCTTCCGGCCGAACGCTTCCTGGGCGGCGTGGATCTCCTCCAGCGGGAACACACCGCCGACGACCGGACGAACTGCACCGCTCTCGATGTGGGCGACGAGGTCGGCGAACACCTGGGGCGGGAACACCGTGGCGCCGTACAACTCGAGGTCGTTGAGGTAGAGCGTGCGCAGGTCGAGCTCGACGATCGGGCCGGCGATCGCACCCGAGGTGACGTAGCGGCCGCCCCTCCGGAGCGACTCGAACCATCCCGGTGTGTCGGGGCCTCCCACGATGTCGGCCACCACGTCGAAGGGCCCGCCGTTCGCTGCGACCGCGGCACCGGGGACGTCGTCGGACCCGCGGGGGACGACCTCGTCGGCACCGAGTGCGCGGACGGTGTCCGCCTTCGACGCGCCTGCGATCGCGACGACTCGTGCCCCTCGGACCTTTGCCAGTTGGACGAGCGCACTCCCGACTCCGCCCGACGCACCCGTGACCGCGACGGACTGTCCCGAGGCGAGGCGAACCCGCTGGAGCATGTGTTCCGCGGTGGACCACGAGCAGGCGACGGTGGCGAGTTCTTCGTCGCTCAGAGGGCTGTCGACCGGGTACACGTTCCGCGCCGGGACCGCGCAGTACTCGGCGAATCCACCGTGGAACTCGCTCCCCAGGTAGCCGGCCTTGGACCGGTCGCCCGGATCGTCGGGGTCGCGGATCCACGGGTCGACGAGCACACGGCGCCCCACGAGTTCCGGCCGCGACACGCACGACACGACCTCGCCGCACACGTCTGCACCCTGGATGCGCGGGAACTCCAGACCACCGCCCCACGCCGAGTCTTCCTCGCTCGCCTCGGAGAACCCGTCGCCGTCGGTCGCGGACGTGACCGACTTGCTGTACCAGCCGACCCGCGTGTTGATGTCGGTGTTGTTGACGCCGCATGCGCTCACCCGGATGAGTGCGTCGACCGGTCCGGGTTCGGCGACCGGAACGTCGTCACGTACCTCGAGCACCTCGGGACCGCCTCGGGCGGTGAGCAGCGCGGCGCGCATCGTGTGTGCCATCGCGACGGACTGTAGGTGCCAAGATCGCTCCGATGACCGGATCACCCGACCGCTGGGCCCTCGAGCAGGCTGCTGACTGGTGGGAGGACCAGCCGTGGATGTCGGGCTGCAACTTCGTCCCGTCGACGGCGGTGAACCAGATGGAGATGTGGCAGGCCGAGTCGTACGACCCGGACACGATCGACCGGGAACTGGGATGGGCCGCTGATCTCGGGTTCAACACGATGCGCGTCTTCCTCCATGACCTGGCCTGGAGGATCGACCGGGACGGCTTTCTCGAGCGGGTCGACCGGACCTTGGGAATCTGCGCCGGCCACGGCATCCGGATGATGCCGGTGCTCTTCGACGGGGTGTGGCGAAACCACGCGCACCCCGGCCCGCAACCCGACCCGATCCCGGGCATCCACAACTCCCAATGGCTGCAGAACCCCACCTCCGGGGCCGTCGTCGAGCCCAAGGCCTGGCCGCGATTCGAGCAGTACGTGTCGGCGGTCATCCGGGCCTTCGGGGACGATCCCCGCGTCGTCATCTGGGACCTCTACAACGAGCCGGGCAACGAGGGGATGCTGCTCAACTCGCTCCCGCTCGCCGAGAAGATCTTCGAGTGGGCTCGGGCAGCGGGGCCGACCCAGCCCGTCACCATGGGGGTGTGGCGCTGCGACGGCCGGGTTGACGGGCTGAACGAGATGCAGCTCGCCAACTCCGACATCGTCAGCTTCCACAGCTACGACCCCCTCGACCGGACACGCGAGCTGATCGACGACTTGGCGGAGCACGGCCGCCCGATGATCTGCACGGAGTACATGGCCCGCACCGCCGGCTCCCGATTCGAGACCCACCTGCCCCTCCTCCGCGAGCGCGACGTGGGAGCCATCCACTGGGGTTTCGTGAGCGGGAAGACCAACACCATCTTCCCGTGGGGCTCGCGCTACGGCTCCCCCGAGCCGGAGGTGTGGTTCCACGACGTCCTCCGCTCCGACGGCACCCCCTACTCCGACGACGAGGTCGAGTTCATCCGCGCCACCAACGACCGCTCCGGCTGACCGAGGCGCTGCGCGGTCAGATCACGTCGCGGTCCGCGTGCGCGACCGACGTCGGAGTCAGTCGATCGCGGAGATGCCTTCGAGGACGAAGATCACGCCGAGCACGAGCCAGATCACGGCCAGGAAGGCCGCGTTGTGGCGCAGCAGCCAGCCCTTGATGCGGTCGAAGGTCTCTTCGGATCGGGCACCCACGACCAGGTAGACGAGCACCGGGATGACGACCGTGGAGACGGCGACGGCCGTGAAGATGACGATCGCCACGATGGTGTTCCCCGTGGAGAGGTCCTCGGCTCCGATCGCCGCGCCACCGGAGGCCGCGAGAGCGAGGTCCTTCGGGTTGAAGACCGACAGCACCAGCCCGAGGATCACCGCAGAGCGAACCCCGATCCCGCTCTCCGGCGTGAGCCAGGGAGGGGTCGACGGCTCCTCACCGAGGGCGGGGCGGCGACGCCAGTTTCGGACAGCCAAGAGCAGGAACACCACTCCGATGACGATGCGGATGACACCGCGACCGGTGCCGCGCGACTCGGAGTCCGTTCCGAGACCGGGCACGAACGCGGTGATCGTGACGATTGCGGCGATCCCCAACACCCAGGTGGTGGTGAAGACCGCACTGTTCACCCGCGGACGGGCGGAGAACAGCATCAGGATCGCCGCCACGATCGGAATCGGGCTGGCCGCGATCCCGACCGCATACGTCAAGGAATTCGTGAGTGCATCGCCCATCGGGTCC
>CBFCWZ010000160.1:0-8371 GCA_965601935.1 uncultured Ilumatobacteraceae bacterium | reverse complement strand
ATCACCCACACCCGCTACAGCACCTGGCGCCCTATCCGCTGACCTCCCAGACACCGCTTCAGGTTCTCGCTTCAGGTTCGCCGACCTGCAGCGCCAACCTGAAGCGGTGTCAGACACCATCGTGGCAGCTATGCGATGTCGCGGCGGGTGGGGCGGTCGGCGTGGACGCTGACCGCGTCGGGCCGGGTGGGGCAGCGGGTGGCGCGCAACACGTACTGGTCGCCGCCGCTGTCGAGTTCGGCGATGGCGAACCCGTCAGCCGAGTCGGGGATCCCCGTGCCGATCGAGTGCAGGGACGAGATCTCGAGGCCGGCGCTCTCAGCCTCGGCTCTCCACAGGTTGACGAGGCCCTGTCGCAACGACGGGTCGTCGAGCAGGTCGGTCCCGTCGAGCGTGAGCGTGACGTTGCCGATGTGAACCGGCTCGATCTTGTCGGTGGTGACCACTGCGTCACCGATTTCTCCGTCGAGGAGGATCACGACGAGGCCGTTCAGTTCTGCGTTGCCGCCGACCCATCCGTACTTCACGATCGGGAACCCGTCGTCGCCCGTGGTGGCGTAGCGCACCCGGTCGCCGTGGTTGAAGGGGCTCACCGTGCCGGTCCCGAGTATTCGTCGATCAGGGTGTCGGAGAGCTGCCGCCACGAGGTGAGGGCGGTCGAGCCCCACTCGTCGAAGCGACGGTCGGCAAGGGCGACCACGGCGAGGTCGCCGGAGGGTCGCGCGTCGGGGTCGATCCACATCATCGTGCCCGTCCCGCCGAAGTGGCCATGGGTCGCGGGCGAGTTGAGCGCACCGGTCCAGTGCGGATCCTTGGTGCCCTTGATCTCGAATCCCAGTCCCCAGGGGGACCTCTCGAAGCGGCCCACGCCGGGAACGATACCGCCGAGATCGGGATACTGCGGACGCGATGCCTCGGCCGCCAACTCGGGGCTGATCAACTGTGGCGCCCGTGCCTCGCGGAGGAACGCAACGACATCGCCGGCCGTGCTCCAGACGCCGTAGGCGGCCGATCCCCGCAGTGAGGAGTGGAGCATTCCGAGTGGCTCGAACACCCCTGTCGCGAGGTACTCGGCGAAGGGCATTCCGGCCTCGCCGGCGACGCGGTCCGTCGCCAGTTCGATACCCGTGTTGGAGTAGATCCGGGTTCGTTCCGGTTTGGTGATCGGGTCGGGGCCGTCGAACGAGTACCCACCGGCGTGGGCGAGCAGATGGCGCAAAGTGCACCCCGGTTGCCCGACCGGTGTGTCGAGTGTGAGGAGGCCTTCCTCTACCGCAACGAGGACGGCCCACGCAGCCATCGGCTTGGAGAGCGAGGCGAGCCGGAAGTGGCGGCGGATGTCGCCGGCCGTCTCGACGGGGATGCCGTCGACGAGGATGGCGGCGGCCACCTCGGGCACCGGCCACTGGGCTGTCTGGTCGAGAACGGGCACCGCGGGTGCCAGTCGATCAGGTGAAGTCCTGGACGAGTTCGGCGACCCGGAAGGCCAGGTCGACACTCTGGCGGCCGTTCAGGCGGGGGTCGCACACCGTTTCGTATCGGCTGTCGAGATCGGTGTGGTCGAGGGCGTCGGCACCACCGAGGCATTCGGTGACGTTCTCGCCCGTGAGTTCGACGTGGATGCCCCCCGGCCATGTGCCCTCGGCCCGGTGGGCTCGCACGAAGCCGCCGATCTCGCGGATGATGTCGTCGAAGTGGCGCGTCTTGCGTCCGCCGTCGGAGGTGAACGTGTTGGCGTGCATCGGGTCGCATGCCCACACCACGGGATGCCCTGCATCGGTCACCGCCCGGAGAAGCGGGCGCAGCCCGTCTTCGACGTGGTCGGCGCCCATCCGGCTGATCAGCGTGAGGCGTCCGGGGATGCGCGAGGGGTTCAGCAGTTCACACAATTCGAGGATGTAGTCGGCGGAGGTGCTGGCTCCGACCTTGCAGCCGATCGGGTTGCCGACACCACGCAGGAACTCGACGTGCGCGCCGTCGAGTTCGCGGGTGCGCTCGCCGATCCACAGCATGTGGGCCGAGCAGTCGTACCAGGACCCGGTGAGGGAGTCCTTGCGGGTGAGGGCCTCCTCGTAGCCGAGGATGAGAGCCTCGTGCGACGTGTACACGTCGACCTCGGAGAGATTGGAGTTGTCCTCGGTCTCGATGCCACAGGCCCGCATGAACGACAGGGCCCGGTCGATCTCGGCCGCCAGGTGTTCGTAGCGGCGGCCCTCCGGGCTGGAGGCGACGAACTCCTGGGTCCAGGCGTGGACACGGGACAGATCGGCGAAGCCGCCCTTGGTGAAGGCGCGCAGCAGGTTCAGCGTGGAGGCCGACTGGTGGTAGGCCTGTACGAGTCGTTCGGGGTTCGGTACCCGTGCCGCCTCGCTGGCGGTCGGGTCGTTCACGAGGTGACCACGGAACGAGGGGATCTCGAGGCCTCCGATCATCTCGGTGTCGGAGGAGCGGGGCTTGGCGAACTGTCCGGCGATGCGGCCGACCTTCACCACCGGGACACCCACCGAATACGTGAGGATGATCGCCATCTGCAGGATGACCCGCAGCTTCTCGCGGATGTTGTCGGCAGAGAACTCCTCGAAGGTCTCGGCACAGTCGCCTGCCTGGAGGAGGAACGCGTTCCCCGCTGCGACCTGGGCGAGGCCGGCCTGCAGCGAGCGTGCCTCTTCGGCGAAGATGAGCGGTGGGAGGGCGCTGATCTGCTTCAACGACTGCTCCAACGCGGCCGAGTCGGGCCACTGCGGCTGCTGGCCGGCAATGAGGTCGTGCCAGGACGTGGGCGACCAGGAGGAGCGCGTTTCAGCCATGGAACAAGAGGCTATCGCCCCCGAAAACGCAACCCCCGGCCGGTATCCGCCCGCCGCGGGAAGGAGCCCTCGACGCGAAGGAGCGACCCCGCAGGGTCGCTCCCTCAGTAGGTCCTCTTCGGTAATCAGACAGCCAAGATGCGTTCGGCGTCGTCGCGGAGGCCGGTGACGGCCCGGCTGACCAAGCGGCGGGCGGCCTCGGCGGTGACGCCGAGTTGCTCGCCGACCTCGCGGAAGCTCTTGCGCTCACCGTCTTGGAGGCCGAAGCGGGCCTCGACGGCGAAGCGAGCGCGCGGCTCGAGGGTGTCGAGCAGCTCGTCGAGCAGGTCGCTCTCGACGAGGGTCATCACATGGTCCTCGGGGGTGCCGTCGCCGTTGGCCATGAGGTCGCCGAGCGTTGCGTCGCCGTCGTCGCCGACGGTCTTGTCCAGGCTGACCGGCGTGGTGAGGCAGTGCAGTTCGGCGTTGGCCTGGTCGAGGGTCTCGCCGTCGCCGGAGGCCTGGCGCAGCGCGGCCCGGAGGCTGGCCGAGCGGTCGCCGGGAATGCGGATGAGGCTGGCCTTCTGGTCGAGCGCCCGGCCGATGGCCTGGCGGATCCAGAAAGTGGCGTAGGTGGAGAACTTGAAGCCGCGGCGCCAGTCGAACTTGTCGACGGCGTGCTCGAGGCCGAGGTTGCCCTCCTGGATGAGGTCGAGCAGATCCATGCCCTGGGGGAGGGGGTAGCGGCGGGCGATGCTCACCACGAGGCGCAGGTTCGAACGGATGAACCGGTCCTTCGCGGTGGCAGCTGCAGCGACCTTCGCCTTGAGGGCGGCGCTGCGCTTGCCGTTGTCGAGCTGCTCCTGAGCCTCCCGCCCTGCCTCGATGACGCGGGAGAGCTCGCGCTCGTCCTCAGCGGTGAGGAGGGGGACCTTGCCGATGTCGTTCAGGTAGAGACCAATGGAGTCATTCATGATGTTTCGTGCAACCAATCCGGTATCGTGAGAATTCCCGCCAGCGGCGTGCCGGACGGCACACACTCCAGTTCCCGGCTGGATCGTGGACCCCCATCGGGCATGAGTGCCTGGGGAGCGATCGGAGCGACGGAGCGCTGAGGTGCAGGCTCCGAGGAGCCGACGCGGACAAGAGGGGTTCGTTGAGGGGACATTTCACTGTAACAGGCGTGTCAAGCCCCATTTACCAGGGAAGACGCGGATTCCTGGGTGGTGGCCCGTACGCTTGGCCCTCGTGCCCGATTTCGACCGCGTGCTTGCCGCCGCAGGATCCATCGGGCTGTTCGGGGGAACTTTCGATCCGCCCCACGTGGGGCACCTCGTCACGGCGGTCAACGTTCGTCACGCACTCCAGCTCGACGTGGTGGTCCTGATGGTCGCCAACGTGCCCTGGCAGAAGGAGGGCACGCGGGCGATCATGCCGGCAGAAGACCGTTTCGCGATGGTCGAGGCAGCGGTGGTGGACGTCCCCGGCCTCGTGCCGGGGCGTCTGGAGATCGACGCCGGTGGGAACAGCTACACGGCCGACACACTGAGCGCGTTGCGTCGCCTCAGCCCCGCGGCCAAGCTGTTCACCATCGTGGGTGACGACGCGGCAGCGGGCCTCGCAACCTGGGAACGACACGACGAAGTCGTCGCGCAGTCGCGGCTCGTGGTCGTCGACCGCCCGGGCCGGCACGTGAGCCTCGACCCCGCCATCGACTGGATCCACGTCGAGGTGCCTCGGCTCGAGGTCTCGAGCACCGACCTGCGTGCCCGTTTCTCCGATGGCCGCCCGCTCGACTATCTCGTCACCGAACCCGTACTCGAGGTCATCACGGGCCGCAGCCTGTACGGAGCGGGTGCGTGACTGCTCGCGCTCGTCGCCGCCGTAGGAGGACCGTCGCCACCATGGTCTCGATGGTGGTGCTGCTGGCAGCTGCGCTGTTCGTCGTCACGATCGGCGTGTTCACCCTGCTCGACTCGGAGGAGGGTGAGGCCGTCGCCGTCGACGATCGGGAGGTCCTCGCGCTGCCCGACACGCCGAACGCGATGCTGGCGGTCTCCGACGACGAGGGGCGGCTCACGTCGCTCGTCGTGGCCACGCTCGACCCCATCGGCGAGGGCGGCAGCATTGTCACCGTCCCGGTGAACGCCGACGCCAATGCCGGCCTGGCCGCCGAGGTCGTGCCCCTCTGGTCGTTCTTCGACCCCGACGACATCGAGCCACTCCGCCTCGCGCTCGAGGGGATGCTCGCCATCACCATCGAGAGGGCCGCCGGCATCGACGCCGCTGAGCTGGCCGATCTCGTCGAGCCGCTCACACCTGTCGATGCGCAACTCCCCGAGGACGTCGTGGATTCCGACTCGGGTGGGCGAGATGTCGTGCTGCGCGAGGGTGACCGGACGCTGCGGGCCGAGGTGGTCGGCGCGGTGCTGGCGGCACACGACCAGGCAGGAAAGGCCTACGACCATCACGCTGCCGACGTCGAGGTCTGGTCCGAGCTGGCCGACCAAGCACCGGCTCTCGGCCCGCGCGACGACCCCGAGGTCCCCCCCGGGACCACCCTCGAGTTGTTCGAGGATCTGTGGCGAGGGGAGGTGGACGTCCGCGACCTCGCCATCTCGGTCGCCGTGGTCGACCCCGACGGTCCGAACATCGACTCGGTGACCGTCGACCGCCGTGATGCGTGGCTCGTCTTCGCCCAGGTCTCGCCAGGTCTCACCTCCCAGCCGAACCAGGCGCTCTCCTTCCGACTCGTCTCGCGATTCAACGACGAGCAGCTCGAGGCCAGCGATGGTCTCTTCGAGTCGAATGCCGAGGTGGCACGCCGCTTCATCGGTGAGTTGCTCTTCTTCCAGGGCAACCTCGTGTCCGCAGACACGAACGCGGCCGTGGAGGGTGCCGAGGCGGTCACCCTGATCGAGGTCGCCGACGTCCGCTTCATCGACGATCTCGAGGAGCTCGCCGACGCCACCTTCGGCGAGTCGGAGGTCGTCGAGGCGACCCGGCTCATCGACGGTGTCGACGTCGTCGTCACGCTCGGCGAGTCGTACATCCAGCGCAAGGTCGACACTGATCTTGCAGTGGTCGGGTCCTCCGACGACGACCCGACCGACGCCGACCGAGTCGACGACATGGACGAGTCCGATCCGGTGGACGACGCGGACACCACGGACGATACGGTCGCAGCAGATGACTGACCCCGGCACGCAGGACGGCGCACAGACCCATCCGGAGACCATCGAGCTCGCCGTGTTGGCCGCCCGTGTTGCCGACGACAAGAAGGCCCACGACATCGTGGTGCTCGATGTCGGGCCCGTCGTGTCGATCACCGGTTGCTTCGTGGTGGTGAGCGCGTCGAACGTCCGCCTGGTGAGCATGGTCGCCGAGGAGATCGAGGCAGCCGTGAAGGATCAACTGGACAGAGCTCCGGCCCGGGTGGAGGGGTTGCGCGAGAAGCAGTGGGTGCTCCTGGACTACGGCGACGTGGTGGTTCACGTGTTCCTGGACGAGGTGCGTGAGTTCTACGACATCGAGCGCCTGTACCGCGATGTCTCCAGGGTGTCCTGGCAGGATCCCGCGGCTGCTGCCGGCGCCGACGCCTGACCCGCTCTGCTCGTCTACGCGGGGAGCCGGCTGAGCGTGGCGACGTCGATGTTGCCGCCCGACAGGACGACGCCGATCTCGCCCCCCTCGACGAGCCTTTCCAGCACCGCGGCGAGGGCGGTCGCCCCGCTCGGTTCGACGACCTGCTTCATCCGCTCGTGGAGGAGGAGCGTCGCCCGCGCGATCTGAGCATCGGTGACGGCGACGACATCGTCGACGAGCCGCTGGTTGATCGGGAAGGTGAGCGCACCGGGGGAGCGCAGCGCCAGACCGTCGGCGATCGTGTCGGGCTGTTCGATCGTGACCCGTCGTCCTGCCACGAACGAGCGTCGCGTGTCGTCGGCCGTCACCGGTTCGACGCCCACGATCCGGATGTCCGGCCGGCGGGCGCGAGCGACTGTGGCGCAGCCCGCCATCAGGCCGCCGCCGCTCATCGGGACGACGAGGGTGTCGATGTCGGCCTGGTCGAGCAGTTCGAGCGCGACGGTGCCCTGGCCCGCCATCACGTCGACGTCGTCGAACGGCAACACCGGCACCGACCCGTGGTCGGCAATGTGCTGCCGCAGGAGCTCGTCGCGGTCGTCGTCCGCGCGGTCGAAGAAGTGGATCGTGGCCCCGTTCGACTCGGTGGCGTGGCGCTTGGGTGCGGGAGCGTCGGCCGGCATGTACACGTCGACACGGATCCCCAGCGCACGGCCCGCCAGAGCGACCGCGGCGGCGTGGTTCCCCGAGCTCACCGCCACCACGCCCCGTTCCCGTTCTTCGTCGGTGAGGAGCAGCAGCTTGTTGTGTGCGCCCCGGGCCTTGAACGAGCCCGACTTCTGGAGATGCTCGCCCTTGAGGTGGAGGTGGCTCCCGGCAGCCTCGTCGACGGAACGTGAAGTGAGAACTGGCGTCCGATGGACGTACGGGGCGATCCGGTCGGCCGCCGCGTCGATCATTCCGACGTCGAGCGTCACTCCGGCTCCCAGCCAGGTGGAGCGAGCTCGAACCCGTCGAAGTCGAAACCGGGTGACACCGTGCACGAGACCAGTGTCCATTCGCCGGTCGTCGCGGCCGACTGCCAGGCGTGGGGAGGGATCACGATCTGGGGTCGTTCTCCGGCCCGGATGTCCGGTCCCAGGGTGTGGACTGCTCGTGCCGGGCCGTTGGCGATCCCGAGGGCGAGCGAGTCGCCGGAATGGAAGTGCCAGATCTCGGTGGCGTCGACCCGGTGCCAGTGCGAGCGTTCGCCCGCGGCGAGGAGGAAGAAGATCGCCGTGCCGACCGACCTGCCGTCGGGCCCGTAGGGTCCACGCCACGTCTCGGCGTAGTGCCCGCCCTCCGGGTGGGGGAGCAGCCCGAGTGCTTCGATGATCTCCTCCGCGGTCATCGGCCGCACAGTATCGATCGGGCGGGATGCGTTCCGACGTGTGGCCGGTTGGAGATCGACTGGGTGGTCCGTAGGATCGCTGGTCGGTTTCGTCAACGCGAACCACACACCCCTACGGGGCTATAGCTCAGTTGGTAGAGCGCTTCCATGGCATGGAAGAGGTCAGGAGTTCGATTCTCCTTAGCTCCACACCGAAAGCCCAGGTAGATCGCCTGATTCGAAGAAATCTCCCGCCGAGACGGCGAGCTGCCACTGTAACTGCCACTTTCGGATCATCGTGCCGATGTCGCGCCGCCGCCACCCCACGGCTGACGTGAGCAGTGTGCTCGTTCCCGCCGCTGCCTGGCTGGTCACTCTCGGCATGCTGCCGGTCGGTGTGCTCCACAGCGAGATGACTCGGTGCGGAGACTCATCGACGCAGCGCGAGAAGTTGGGTGATGCACGCCGTGAACCGCTGGACCCCGAGGTCCGGAGCCACCTCCTCCTCTTCGAGCCCATGTCACACGCACAGGAAGAGAAGTGGTTCGAAGACCACCTCAAGCGGGAGGGCGATCGCATCTTCGTCGTCGAGGCGCGCATGGATGAGGGTTGGCTCGCCGTCGGGAACGTC
>CBFCWZ010000159.1:0-8459 GCA_965601935.1 uncultured Ilumatobacteraceae bacterium | reverse complement strand
TCCTCGCCCCGGCCGCCGTCGATGACGTCTCCGTCACCGGCACCGGCATCGAGATCGTCGTCACCGTTGCCGCCGAGGATCTCGTCGTCACCTTCACCGGAATCGACCGTGTCGGCGCCGTTCTCCGTCGTGACCGTGTCGGCGCCGTGGCCGGAGTCGACCCAGTCGTCGCCGTTGCCGGTGGTGACGTCGTCGTCGTCACGGCCCGAGCAGATCGTGTCGGCACCGTTGCCCGAGTCGATCTGATCATCGCCGTCGAAGGTGACGATCACGTCGTCTCCATTGGTGCCCACGATGACGTCGTCGAGGAGGGTGCCGATGATGGTCGCCGGGAGCCCGTTGCAGGTCGGGTTGTCCGGGATCGAGTCGAGCTCCAGGCCGACCACGACCGGATCGTGGTCGGAGGAACGGAGCGGATCGGCCGCGTAGATCGGGCCGACGGTCGACTCGCGTTCGAACGACCGCTCGCCCGCGTCGAGGATGTCGTCGTTGTAGTCGAACAAGGGGATCTCGTCGGCGTTGATGTGCCATTCGGCGACGCCGGTGACCTGGTCGAGCAGGCTCGTGTTCGCCAGCGCATGGTCGAGGTAGCCGAGTTGGCCGTCGAACACGTAGCTGTACGCGGTCGGCCCGCCGAAGTAGTTGACCAGGTCGGTGTAGCCGGCCCCGGCCAGCGCCGCGATCGGGTCCTCCATGGCGTAGGCGTTGAGGTCGCCGACGATCAGGAAGTCGGGATCGCCGCTGCCGGTCGGGTCGGTGGCGAGGTAGTTCGCCAGCGCCGTCGCGGCCTTCGTGCGAGTGACTGGGCAGTTCGCCTGCCCGTCGTTCAGTCCCGGGTCACCCACGTCGTCGCAGGATGAGCCCTTCGACTTGAAGTGGTTGACGGCGACCGTCAGCTTCTCGCCGGTGGCCACCTCCTCGAAGGTCTGGATGAGGGTCGGACGGTTCTTCGTGTCGATGAACATCGGGTCCACCGAGCTGTCGAGGACGGCGTGCGGACCGACCGGTACGGCGGTCGCCGGCTGGTAGATCAGACCGACCTTGATGGCGTCCCCACCGATGAAGCCGGTCGCGACGTAGTCGTAGGTCCCGGCGCCCGCCGCCGCGTTGAGGGCGGCCACGAGATCGGCCACCGAGGTGTCGTCGTCGTTCTGGAGCTCGACCAGGCCGAGCACGTCGGCGTCGAGCTCGGCGATCGCCGAGACGATCTTGGCCCGCTGGCGGTCGAGTTCGGCGGTGCTGTCGGCGCCGCGGCAGTCGAGCGTGCCCGACGGTCCGCAGTCCCCACTGCTAGTGCTCGACGTCGTGTCGATCGTGGTGAAGTAGTTCAACACGTTGAAGCTGCCGACCTTCAGCGTTCCACCGACCGGGTCGGGCGCCGTCGGAACGGGGTTGGCGGAGTCGAAGGCGTAGACACCCACGCCCTGGATCGGGCGCACCCGCCAGGCGTCGGTTCCGGAGGAGCCTGCGAAGCTCCAGTGCAGCACGCCGGTCAGGCCGTCGATCGTGTCTCCACCGCGGAAGCGGTTGGTGGTCGACAGTCCACCATCGGGGTACGGGTAGGCCTCGTCGGGCCCGTCGGAGATGGCGTCGTTGTTGTCGTTGTTGTCGTCGTCGAGGATGATGCGACGCGTCGCCAGATCGTCGAGGTACGCGGCGTAGCCGGCGACGCTGGGGGCGTTCGAGTGGGTGAACTGGTAGGGCCGTGCAGCGTCGGTGAGCACGACCTGCCCGAACCGGCCGAGCTGGAAGTACTCGCTGACGGCGAGGGTGCCGGGGAAGCGGGCGATCATGCCCTCGAGGTTCTCGAACGTGGCCTCGGCGACGGTGCTCCCGGAGGCCGGCAGCGTCACGTCGGCCGCCGTGGGGAGCCCAGCCGGGCCGTCGATGCTCGACGTACCCCTCGTCATGTCGATCTGGCTCATCCCGAAGAACTCGCCGGGCGTGCCGACGACGGTGACGAGATCACCGACGGCGACGGTCGGGCAGTTGGCGCGGCAGAAGACGAAGATCCCCTCGGACGTGTTCGGGTCGGAGTCGGCGTCGGCGTCCTCTTCTTGGATGAAGAACCCGTCGAGCACATCGTCGCGTGTGAACAGGGAGGTCACCACCGCCTGTACTTCGACAGGGGTGGTGATGGCGACGCTCGAACCGCTGCCCTGCACGTCGTGGATCTTCACCACCGACGGCGGAATCACACAGGCCGGGTTGTCGGCACCGGGGGTGCCGAGGTCGCCGTCGCCGTAGGGGCTGGTTGCCTGGCACCAGTTGGCGCCGTCGTCGTTCGACACGACATCGGTCGAACCGGGGTCGAGGCTCATCGACGCGCCGTTGGGATCTGGGAATGTCGCACCGTTGTCCCACTCGATGCGGTCGAACTCGACCATGTCGGGATCGGTCAGCACGAGTTCGTCTGCCGAGTTGGAGAGGAAGAAGCCGCCCGGATACTCGTAGTCGACTGTTACTCCGCCATTGGTCAGCGCGTCGGCGTTGTTGCCGAACACGGCGTACCCGCCGGGAGGCACCACCACCGACGTCCCGACGACGAACGAGTCGAAATCGAGGTCGGAGATCGTCCAGCCGCTGAGGTCGATCGGCTGGCCCGACACGTTCTTGATCTCGAACCACTCACCTGCACTGTCTGACACGGCCGACGGGTTCTGCATCACCTCGGTGATGACGAGGTCTCCGGGCGTCGGGTCACCCGATTCGGTCGTCCCGGCGAGCACCTCGATGTTCTGGAACGCGACCGCCTCGGACCCGCCGTCAGCAGTGGCCGTGAGGACGAGCTCCAGCTCGTTCCCGGCACCGGCGATCGGGCTCGACACGGTCTGCAGGATGTTCGACAACTCGACGGCCCCCACGTTCAGCGGGTCGTTCAGCGTCGTCGTGAAGCCGCCCGCCAGGGTGTAGATGCGCGCCGCCGCCTCATCGGCGACGAGTGAGAACAGGGGCGTCGAGGGGCCGCCATCGATCGAGTAGGTCCACTCGAACGAGTCGCCTGCCTCGAAGTCACCCATCGCCCCCATGTCGATCTCGATCGACAGATCGGTCGCGCCGGAGATGTCGAACACCCAGGTCGCGGCGACCTCACCGGCCGTGGCGCCGGTGTCGCCGTTCACGGTGTCGACGACGCCGAAGAACTCGTCGGTGTTGTTGTCGTCGATGATCCCGAGGGTGTCGGGCGGGAATGTCACGAGCGTGTCGTCCAGCACGGCGAACGGGATCGACAGGCTGACCCCACGCTGGAACTTGCCGAACCCGTCACCCGGGTTCGAGAAGTCCGGGGCATCGGTTCCGAAGCTGATGAGGTTGGTGGACGACGATCCGACCATGTCGGACGCGATCACCGTGGGCACCGCGCCGACCGGTTGCGGCCCGGCAACGGCGAGCACACCGGCGGCCAGCCCGGCCGCCGCGATGAGTCCGATCCGTTGCCTGCTTCTCGTCCGACGTGCTCCCATTGCCCCTACCTCTCCCGGTGACGACTGAAGGCATGAGTCTGCCACTTTCGGACGTGCTCCGATTCAACTCGAGGTGAACTGCGTGGTACATCGCGTGAACTTCCCGCTGTCACGCCCTGGGTCAGCCCGAGCCCCGAGGCGACTCGCTACGTCGATCGTCACGCGTCCCGCGTTCTGTTGCCCCCTCGACAGCGGCCGGTCGGAGTTCCTCCCTGGGTGAGCCGGGTCGACAACAGCTGCGCGTGGTCCTGCTCAGGCCGAGCCGAGAGCAATGAGGCGGAGGACGGCGCGGCCGGCTTCGATGCTGGCCTCGCGGTCGACCTGGGCTTCGATGCGCCACTCGTTGGTGTCGTCGGGGTCGCGCAGGATCTGGGTGACTTCGCCCGTGGACTCGTCGTACGCGAAGAGGCGGCTGCTGCGGGCGCCGGCGTCGAGAAGGATCTCGTCGTGCTCGTCCCAATACGGGGCGAGCGCCTCGACCACGGCGGGGACCGACTCGAACACCGGCGAAGCCTCGACGAGGACGTCGTATCCCCTCTGGCCGGCCAGGCGCTGGACCCAGTCGAAAATGGCGTTGCGGACCATCACACGGAAGACGCGCGGGTCGTCGAGGACCGTCGCTTCAACGTCCGAGGGCGGACGCACCACTTCGTCGGCGGACGCGTCGACGTCCTCGGGATGCAGCAATCGTTCCCATTCGTCGATCAGCGACGAGTCGACCTGGCGGACGAGGGCGCCGAGCCAGGCGATGAGGTCGTCGAGATCGTCGGTCTTGGAGTCCTCAGGGATGTTCTGGACGAGGCCCTTGTACACGTCGGACAGGTAGCGCAGGACCACGCCCTCCGAGCGCTTGAGGCCGTAGTCGGCCACGTACTCGCCGAACGTCATCGCCCGCTCGTACATCTCGCGGGCGACCGACTTCGGCTTCACGTTGTCGGCCCCGACCCACGGATGATGGCGGCGGAACTCGTCGAAGCTGCCGTAGATCCACTCCCGGTTCGGCTTCGGGTACTCGACCTGGGAGAGCCGCTCCATCCGCTCCTCGTACTCGACGCCGCTGGACTTCATCTCGGCCATCAGGTCGTCCTTGGCCCGGTTGAGTTGGGCGGCCAGCACCACGCCGGGGTTCTCCTGCACCGACTCGATCACCGACAACACGTGGAGGGCGTGGACGACCTCCTCCCCCTCCGGGACGTCGTCCATCGACTCGATCGCCTCCAGCGCCCACAACGACAACGGCTGGTGCAGGGCGAACTCGTCCTGCAGGTCGAAGCTCACCCGGACCCTGCGGCCGTACTCGTCGGGCTCGTCGGGGAACTCGACGATCTCCGACTCCACGAGCGAGCGGTAGACGGCGATCGCCCGCCGGATGTGGGCGCGTTGGCGCGTGCGGGTCTCGTGGTTGTCGACCATCAGGCGCCGGACCGCGGCGCATCCGTCCTCGCCGTCGAGCACCGGCCGGTCGAGCAACTCCATCACCATCTGGTGGCTGACCTGGAAGCTCGACCGCAGTGCCTCGGGCTCACCGTCACGCTTCTTCTCGAAGGTGTCCTTGCTCCAGTGTGCGTACCCGCGCTCGGGTGGCTTCTTCTTGACGAACTTCTTCTTCCCCGACGACGCCGCCTTCTCCTCCAGACGCAGGTTCTCCACCACGTGGGGCGGGGCCTGGACCCACACGTCGCCCCGGTCGTCGAAGCCTTTGCGGCCGGCCCGCCCGGCGATCTGGGCGAACTCCCGGTTCGAGAGGAGCCGCACGTTCGTGCCGTCGTACTTGCACATCTGGGTGAACAGCACCGACCGGATCGGCACGTTCACGCCGACACCGAGGGTGTCGGTGCCGCAGATGATCTTCAGCAGCCCGTCCTGGGCCAGCTTCTCCACCAGCAGCCGGTACTTCGGGAGCAGCCCGGCATGATGGACGCCCACTCCCGCAGAGATGAACCGGCGCAGGTCCTTGCCGATCGGCGAGTCGAAGCGGAACCCGCCGAGTGCGTCGCGGACCCGGGCCTTCTCGTCCTTCGTGAGCGGGTCGAGAGCGAGGTAGTTCTGCGCCGCCTCGGTGGCCTCGCGCTGGGTGAAGTGGACGAGATAGATCGGCGCCTTGTCGGTCAGCAGCAACTCCTCCACCGACCGGTGGAGTGTCGAGGTGCGGTACTCGAAGTCGAGCGGCACGGGCCTCTGCACCGACTTCACCACCGTGGTCTCGCGGCCCGTGCGTGCGGTGAGGTCCTCCTGGAAGAACTTGACGTTCCCGAGGGTGGCCGACATCAGCAGGAACTGGACGTGTGGCAGCTCCAGGAGTGGGACCTGCCACGCCCACCCTCTCTGCGGGTCGCCGTAGAAGTGGAACTCGTCCAGCACGACCACATCGACCGGAGTGAGCTTCCCGTCGCGCAGAGCCATGTTCGCCAGGATCTCCTGGGTGCAGGCGATGATCGGAGCCTCGGGGTTCACGGCTGCGTCTCCGGTGATCATCCCCACGTTCTCGGCACCGAACTCGCGCGACAGGGCAAAGAACTTCTCGCTCACCAGGGCCTTGATCGGTGCGGTGTAGAACGACCGCTCGCCCTGGGCCAGCGCAGCGAAGTGCGCGGCCGTGGCCACCATCGACTTCCCGCTGCCGGTGGGAGTGTTGAGGATCACGTGGTTGCCGAGCAGCAGCTCGAAGATCGCCTCCTCATGATGCGGGTACAGCTCGATGCCGGCCTGGGTCGTGTAGGCGGTGAAGCCGTCGAGCAGCGCATCCGGGTCCGGCTCTGCGGGCACGTGATCAGTCAGCACTCGGGGAGCCTCGCACAGACGCGAAGCGACCCTGGTGGTCGGCGCGCCGGCCGCACTCGTGGGATGATGTGCTCTCGCCGATCGCGAGAAGGGGGAGTCAGCGGATGGATGGTGACGACGCAAAGGGCCTTGCCGACGGAACGTCCGACGTCGTCGTGGCGGCGACCCAGGCGGCGACCACCGACCCGCCGCCGGGCCGCAAGGGCATCGGGCTGCGCGAGCTCCTCATCACCATCATGGCACCGACTCTCGCTCTGTTCGGTGTGGCGATCGGGGTGATCGGGAACACGATCAGCGAGGCCAACGCACGCGAGCGTGAGGACGAGTTGAGGCGCGCCGAGCTCGTACTGCCCGTGTACAGAGACGTGATCGACGCCGAGGACGAGCTGGAGACCGCCGTCCGCAACTGCGCCCGCGCGAACGAAGCCTGGGCGACGTCCGAGTTCGACTCCGAGGCCGAGCGGGAAGCGGCGGCTCTGGTCCGCGAGGCGTGCGACACCTTCACGATCGAAGCGGCCTTCGACAAGCTCGACACGGCACTCGAACGCTCCCTCCTGGTCAGCGATCGGGATCTCCTCGACGCCGCGGAGGGCTACCGCGCCGCACAGGAGACCTATCTCCTGGCGCTGTTCGACTACGCCTACACCTCGCAGCTGATCATCGACGACTCGGTAGTACTGAGCGAGGCCGAATGGGACGAGATCGAGGACGAGTACGCCCGCCTGGACGCAGGACTCGACGAGTTGGAAAGGGCGAAGGACGAACTCTTCACCGTGGTCCGAGATCAGGTCCTTCCGTAGGCGATCCAGCCCCTGGGTATGACGATCGAGCGGACGGCCGCCCGCCTCTCATCGTCGGGTTCCCCGAAGTCGTGTTCTGCGGCCGGATTCACGACGTGCTGCCGTCGGCAGCCTCGACGGGGCCGGAGCCGTAGGGGCGGGTGAGGATCTCCCAGAGGTGGCCGTCGGGGTCGGCGAAGTAGACGCCGCGGCCGCCGTCGCGCACATTGATCTCACCGGGTCGGGACTGTGACGGATCGGCCCAATACGACACGTCACCCTCGCGGATCCGGCCGAAGATCTCGTCGAACTCCCGCTCGGTGACCAGGAAGGCGAGATGCATCGACCAGATCTCGCCGGAGTCGTCGGCGAAGTCGATGGCCACGCCGTTGCCGGTCTCGACCTGCACGAAGTAGCCGAGGTCGAGCGGGGGATCCAGACCGAGGATGTCGGCCAGGAACCGCGCCGACTCGTGCTTGTCCTCAGCATGAACGATGAGATGGTTCAGTTGCGGCTGCATCTGGATCGACCTCCGATCGCCGTCCCGGTACTGCCCCCTCGCAGTGCCTCGTCGCGAAGGTAGCGCAGCACGATGCCCCCGGGGCTCGGTGACACCTCACCCGTTCCCCGAGGGTCGGCCCGCGGCGGAGACGCATGGACTTCCTCGACTTCTCTCGAGTGCCTCGCGTACATGTTCAACGACTTCCCCCTTCACGTTCGATCTGCCGGGCAGCGTCGAGTACGCGGGCGGTCGGTGATCGCCGTCGGGATCCCTGCGGTCCTCATCGCCGGTAGCGCGTGGTTTGCCGAACGCGTCAGGGGGTGGGCGGCCGCTGCGCGGCACCCATCAGCGGGCGCATCTCCGTGCCCTCCACCGAGGCCTCGAATCCGACTCCCACCTCGACGCCGACGAGACCGGCTTCGGTCAACGCCGACCGGATCTCCTCCAGGGTCAGGCCGCCGTCGGAGGGGTGCTCCTCGTCGCGGGCCCAGTCCCAGTGGACGAGCACGCCGCCGGGGGCGAGGAGGCCGGCCAGTTGGATGACGGTAGCGGTGTAGTCGTCGAGGAATCCGAGCACCGACGAGCAGACAATGAGGTCGAACTCACCGTCGGGGAGATCGGCGTGGACGGTCACGTTCTCCCAACCGCGTTCGCGGACCTTGGAGGCGAACACGTCGCGCATCCTCGGCGAGATGTCGACACCGGCGATCGACGCGACCCGGCCGACGAGGAACTCGGTCAGCAAGCCGGTCCCACACCCGAAGTCGAGGACCCTCACCCCGTCGAGCATCAACCCGCGGGTATCGAGGGTGTCGAGCAGGGAACGGTAGGCGCCCTCCGCGTAGACCCGTGTCCCGGGAGCCTCGTCCCATCCGTCCGCGAACTCGTCCCAGTCGTGGTCGTGCACGACCCGATCCTGCCACCCCGGCAGGT